>DASZDF010000505.1:0-3878 GCA_035942275.1 Solirubrobacteraceae bacterium
GGGGCCGGGATCGCGGACGAGATGACGTCGACGAGCTCCTGCGTGGTCTCGAGCGCCTTCTTGCGCCGGCGGCGGACGATCGCGCGGGCGATCTGGCGCGCGTAGCGCTCCTCGCCGAGCTCCTTGAACGTGTTGACGAGGCCCCGCTCGTCCCAGCCGTTGATCACGTCGCGGGCCGTCAGCTCCTGCTCGGGGTCCATCCGCATGTCGAGCGGCGCGTCGTAGACGTAGGAGAACCCGCGCTCGAGCGTGTCGAGCTGCATCGACGACATGCCGAGGTCGAGGAAGGCGAGGTCGGCCTCCGTCCCCTCCTCCGCCAGGACCTCGAGGCCCTCGGCGAACGAGGCGCGGATGAAGCGCGTGTGGCAGGGCACGTCGGCCGCGAGCTCGGAGAAGCGCTCCTCCGCGATCGGGTCGCGGTCGATCGCGATCAGCGTACCGGTCGGGCCGAGGCGGTTGCCCACCGCGCGCGCGTGCCCGCCCGCGCCGAACGTGCAGTCGACGGCGGTCTCGCCCGGCTGCGGGTCGAGGACGCCGACCAGCTCGTCGAGCAGGACGGGGACGTGGGCGGCTCGGGTCATCTCCAAGAGCATGGCGTCACGCGGTCAGGCGGGAGGTGATCTCGTCGGCCTCTGCGGCGAGCTCGTCGTTGTAGGAGTTCCAGGCGGCGCGGTCCCAGACCTCGAGGCAGTCGCCCGCGCCCGTGACCACGACGTCCTTCTTCAGGTCGGCGTGGTCGAGCAGGAAGGAGGGGAACATGACGCGCCCCGCCGAATCCAGTTCGGTGTCGTGCGAGTTGGCGGAGAAGAAGCGGCGGAGCTTGCGGGCGTCGGGGCTCGCGGGGTTCAGCGGGCTGAGCGCGTCGCTCGTGAAGCGGTCGTAGTCCGCCGGGACCCAGAGCTGGACGCAGGGCTCCGTGCTCTTCGCCATCACGACCCCGTCCGCGAGGACCGCACGGAACCGCGCGGGGACCGTGAGCCGGTTCTTGGCGTCGAGTGTGTAGTCGAAGGTGCCGCGGAAGCTGGCCACATGCGTTCCATGCTGCGAAGGGGTGCGGACCGAGGTGGAGGAGTGGGAGGAGCCCCTCCACCCCGGTCTGCGGTCGCGACGGTACCCCACTCTCCCCCACTCTGCAACCCAATCTGCACCTGATCTCCCACTTTGGCGCTTTGAGCGGGTCGCCGACGGCGCAAATCGCCGATGAACACTGGGGATCGCTGGTGGGAGGCGGCGGCGGACGGAAGCGCGCGTTTCTCGCAAGCCGCGTTGCCGATCGGGGGTCTGGGCGCGTTGTTGCGCGTTCGTTGTGTGGCGACCGGGGGCGTGTGGGGCCGCGTGGGGCGCTGGTACGGTGGCGCGCCTATGGACCGACTTCTCCGCCCCGCCGCCGCGCTCGCCGTGGCCGCGACCATCCCGTTCGCCGCCGCCTGTGGCGGCGGTTCAGGCGGCGACCCCTCCGCCGATCCGGCCGCCATCGTCCCCGCGCGGGCGGCCGTGTACATCGAGGCCAACCTGAAGCCCGGCGACGACGTCACGGAGCTCGCCAAGAAGCTGTCGGGCGAGGACGATCCCGGCGGGGCGATCAAGAGCGCCATCGAGAAGGAGGCGCGGGAGACCGACAAGGACTTCAAGTACGCCGACGACATCGAGCCGTGGCTGGGCGACAAGGTCGGCATCTTCCTCCCGCGCGTCCAGGTGAACGGCGACTCCCCGGCGGGGCTCGTCGCGCCGACGAAGGACGCCGACAAGGCGAAGGAGTTCCTCGAGCGCGAGCTGCGCTCCGAGGGCGAGGACGGCGAGAAGCCGCAGGTCGTGGAGCGGACCCACCGCGACACGAAGTACCTCGTCGACACGTCCGACGACGAGGGCGTCGCGATCGTCGACGACTACGCGGTGTTCGGCAGCGACGCGGCGATCAAGGGGGCGCTCGACGCGCAGGACGGCGAGTCGCTCGCCGAGAGCTCGGAGTACGAGAAGGCGCGCGACGCGGTGAAGGACGACCGCGTCGGCTTCATGTACGTGCGGCTGTCGCAGATCTTCAGCTCGCTGGGCCAGCAGGGCGCGGCGGCGCGGCAGGTCTTCTCCGGCCTGGGCGAGACGATCGCGGTCGGGCTCGACGGCGACCCGTCGTCGATCCGGGTGGAGTCCGCGGCGCTCGGGACCGAGGGCGGCGGCGGGGCCACGAGCCCGGGCAAGGTCCTCGCCGACCTGCCCGCGTCGGCGTGGCTCGCGGCGGGCGTGTCCGACGTCGGCGGGCGGATCGACAAGGCGATCGAGCAGTTCTCGCAGCTCGGGGCCCTCGGCGGCCAGAACCCGGAGCAGCTCCTCGACCAGCTCGAGGCGCGGCTCGGGATCGACCCGCGGCGCGACCTCGCGGCGTGGCTGGGCGACGTCGGCATCTTCGCCTTCGGCGACTCGCCGGCCGAGATCGGCGGCGGCCTCGTCGCCACGACGAAGGACGCCGGCGCGACCCGCCGCTCGATCCCGCGGATCGCGCGGTTCCTCGAGCAGGCCGCCGACGTGCGGAGCCGGCCGCTGTCGCGCGGCGGCATCGACACCGGCGTGACGCTTCAGAGCCCGGGCCTGCCCCTGCCGGTCCACATGGCGCTGACTGACGACGAGCGGTTCATCGTCGTCGTGACCGACGCCGCGCTGGCACAGACGCTGCAGAAGACGGACGCGCTCGGCGACAGCAAGCCGTTCCAGGACGCGTCGGGGAAGCTCGGCGAGGGCCTCGAGCCGTCGCTGTTCGTGAACTTCGGGCCGCTGGCCGCCTTGGTGGAGGCGAGCGGCGCCGGGGGCGGCGGCGAGAGCGCCGACCGCGCGAAGAAGGCGCTCGAGCGGCTGACGACGCTCGTCGCCGGGGCCAAGCAGGAGGGCGACACCACGCGCGGCCGGGTGGTCGTCGGGGTGAAGTAGGGCGGCGGCGGCGCTTGCCGCGGCGTCTGCTCAGGCGGTGACGAGGGCCGCGACGAACCCGTCGTGGCCCTTCGCACCGACCGTCTGGATCGCGGTCGCGTCGATGCGTGGCTCGTTCGCGAGCGCCTCGGCGAACGTGCGGACGCCTCTTGCGTCGGGGTCCTGCGTCTCGGGGTCGGCGACGGCGCCTTGCCGGACGACGTTGTCGGCGACGATCAGCGTGCCGGGCCGCGCGAGCCGGAGCGCGTGCTCGAGGTAGACGGGGTTGCTGCGCTTGTCGGCGTCGATGAAGACGAGGTCGAAGGGCCCGTCGAGCGTGCTCAGGACCTCGCGGGCGTCGCCTTCGAGCAGCTCGACGCGCGGCGCGACGCCCGCCCGCTCGATGTTGCGCCGCGCCACCTCCGCGGCTCGCGGATCCCGCTCGATCGTGACCACCCGTCCGGTGTCGGGCACCGCCCGCGCCAGCCAGATCGTGCTGTAGCCGCCGAGCGTGCCGATCTCGAGGATCCTCCGCGCGCCGGCGGAGCGGGCGAGGAGGTGGATGAGCTTGCCCTCGGCGGCCGTGACGTCGTGCGGCGGGAGCCCGGCGGCGGCGGCGTCCTCGAGCGCCGCCGTGAGCCTCGGGTCGTCGCCGACGAGAAGTCCGCGGAAGTAGTCGTCGACCTCGTCCCAGAGCGCCTGCGTCACCGGGAGAGCATGCCGTCGCGGTCAGACGGCGCGGCCACTCCCGGCCCGCCGCACAGGAGCGCAGCACAGGAGGGCACCACCACCGGCCTCACAGGAGCGACGCCGCGAGCGCCGCCGCGACCATCAGCAGCACCGCGGGCCCCAGGAGCAGCGCGACGACGAGCTGGATCTTCGGCGCCGCGCGCGCCGCTCGGTCGCGGATGCGCCGCGCGCGGTCCCCGCGCGCCTCCTCGGCGAGCGCGGCGAGCGCGGGGCCGAGGGGCGCGCCGGGG
>DASZDF010000506.1:0-8530 GCA_035942275.1 Solirubrobacteraceae bacterium
TCGCCGACCCGGACGCGCTCGCCCTCGTCGACGATCGCGACGGCCGGGTCGTGCGGCGGTTGCCGCTCCCCGGCGCCCCCCGGCACCTGCGGCTCGCGGCGCCCGGCGGGCCCGTCCTCGTCCCCGCGGAGAGCGCCGACGCGCTGGTCGAGGTCCCGCTGCCGCGCGGCCGCCCGCGCGTCACCGAGGTCGGCGACGGCCCGCACGACGCCGACGCGTCCGGCGGCCGGATCTTCGTCGCGGACGAGCTCGGCAGCACGCTCTCGGTCCTCGACCGCGACGGGACCACGAGGAAGACGAACGCGCCGCTCGAGCCCGGCGGGATCGCGGCGATCCCCGGCGGCCCCGTCGCGCTCGTGGCCGCGCGCGAGCGCGTGCTCGCCCTCTTCGACCGCGACGGGCGCCTCCTCGCGCAGGCGCCCGCCGGCGCCGGGCCGACGCACGTCGAGGCGGGCGCGGGCGGGCGCGTCTACGTCGCCGACACCGACGGCGGCGCGATCCTCCTCTTCAAGACGCGCCCGAAGCTCGAGCTCGTCCGCCGCGTGGCCCTACCCGGCGCGCCCTACGGGATGACGATCGACCGCACGCGCGGGCGCCTGTGGGTGACGCTGACCGAGCGCAACGAGGTCGTCCGCCTGCCGGCGAACGGGGCGCCGCGGCCCGTCTCGCGGTTCCCGACCGTCCGCCAGCCGAACTCCGTCGCGGTCCATGAGCCGACCGGCCGCGTGTTCGTCGCGAGCCGGTCGGACGGGACCCTCCAGTTCTTCGACCCGCGCAGGTAGCGGGCTAGCAGGCGCGCAGCTCAGCGAACCAGCGGGCGCCGTCGCGCCACACGTCGTGGACGGCCAGCGGCGCCGCGACCGAGCGGACCCCGTCGGCGCCCACGCGGGCCCATGGGAACGGCGCGCCGAGCCGGCCGCCGCACTCGAGCTGCACGAGCTCGACGCGCGTCGGCGCGCCGGGCGGCTCGACCTCGGCGAGGACCCGCCCGTCGGGCCGCAGCACGGACGCGACGCGCCGCAGCAGCGCGGCCGGATCGCCGCCGATCCCGATGTTCCCGTCGAGCAGCAGCGCGCTCCGCCACCGGCCCGCGCCCGGCAGCCCGCCGAAGACCGAGCCCTCCATCGCGGGAGCGCCGCGCCGGCGGGCCAGCCGCACCGCCGCCGGCGAGACGTCGACGCCGAGCGCGAGGACGCCGCGCCGCTGGAGCGCGAGCACGTGCCGCCCCGGCCCGCAGCCCACGTCGAGCACCGGCCCGGCCGCGCGGTCGAGCAGCCGCTCGTCCTCGGCCGAAGGCGGCCCGAGCCAGCGGCCGAGCGGCAGCCGCAGCACGCGTCCGTCGCCGAGCCGGGCGTCCACCGCCGGGGACGCCGAAGCCAGCCCCGCCTCGTAGATGTCGAGCGCCACGGTCACCCGTACGCGCGCCGAACAGGCACGGATGTCATCCGCCAGCCGCCATGCTGCGCATACCCACCGTGCGCCTGTACCCCGAAGAGCCCCCTCCCGGACCGTTTCGCAAGGAGTTCTGGCGCAGCCCGCTCCGGGGTCCCTGGCTCGCCTCGGTCTTCAGCGCCGCCCTGCTCCCCCTCGTCGCGATCACCGCCTTCACCGGATTCGCGTCGCACATCTCCTACGAGTCCGAGCTCGGGCGCAACGAGACGTTCTCGCGCGACCCGTTCACGAAGCTCCTCGACGACACCTTCGACTGGCCCGCGACCGACTGGCTGTTCGCCGTCAACCAGGGGCTGCACGTCGTCTGCGGCCTCCTCCTCTTCCCCGTCCTGCTCGCGAAGCTGTGGACGGTCATCCCGAAGCTGTTCGAGTGGCCGCCCGTCCGCAACGCCGCGCACGCGCTCGAGCGCGCCGGGCTCGCGCTGCTCGTCGGCGGGAGCCTCTTCGTGCTCGCCACCGGGATCGTCAACCTCCAGTACTGGTACCCGTGGAACTTCGCGTTCGTCCCCGCGCACTACTACGGCGCGATCGTCTTCCTCGCCGGGCTGACCGTGCACATCGTGGGGAAGGTGCGGGTCGCCCGCAAGGCGTTCCGCGACGAGGGCGTCGTGCGGCCGCTGCGCGAGAAGGAGCCGCCGCCCGGCGGAACGATCTCGCGCCGCGGCGCGCTGGCGGTCGTCGGCGCCGGCTCCCTTCTGCTCGCGCTCCAGGGCCTCGGCCAGGCCGTCGGCGGACCGCTGCGCAGCCTGTCGCTCCTCGCCCCGCGCGGGGAGGGGACAGCACCCGAGACGGGGAGCGCCGCGAACGACTTCCAGGTCAACAAGACCGCCCGCCGCGCGCGGATCACGCCGGAGATGGTCGGCCCGGACTACCGCCTCGACGTCAACGGGCGGGCCTTCACCCGCGACGACCTCCTCGCGATGGAGCAGACCACGGCGACGCTCCCGATCGCGTGCGTCGAGGGATGGACCGCCACGCGCACGTGGACCGGCGTGCGGCTGGGCGCGCTCGCGGCGCTCGCGGGCGTGGACGACCCGCGCGAGATGTTCGTCCAGTCGCTCCAGCCCGGGGGCGGCTTCCGCCAGGTGACGCTCAACCGCGCGCAGTCGCGCGACCCGAGGTCGCTCCTCGTCCTCAAGGTCAACGGCGAGGACCTGAGTCTCGACCACGGGTTCCCCGCGCGCCTGATCGTCCCCGGCGCCCCCGGCGTGCACAACACGAAGTGGGTCGCGTCGATCGAGGTCCGGGCGTGAGCGCCCCGCGCCAGGGCCCGCCGCCCGAGCACGAGCAGCGCGGCCGGTTCGCGCAGCGCTACGGCGAGCGCCCGCTCCACCTCGCCGGGTTCGCGATCACCTTCGGCGTCGCCGGCTGGGCCGCGCTCCAGATCGCCGACCTGGAGAACGCCTTCACGATCCTCCTCTGGTTCGCGGGCGCGATCGTGCTGCACGACCTCGTCCTCTATCCCGCGTACACGGCGCTCGACCGCGCGCTGCAGCGCGCGCCGTTCGGCATCAACCACGTCCGCGTGCCGGCGATCCTCAGCGGGCTGCTCTTCCTCGTCTGGTTCCCGCTCATCCTCGAGAAGGACCCCGCGCTCTACCGCAGCATCACCGGCGTCGAGCCGCCGGACTACCTCGCGCGCTGGCTGCTCGTCACCGCCGCGCTGTTCGCCGCGTCGCTGCTCGTCGCGCTGCTACGCCACGCGCGGCAGGCGCGCCCGGGGCGGGCTGCCGGCGCCGAAGACCGCGTCTAGGATCGGGTCGGGGTCGGGCACGGCGAGCTCGGCCGCGACCTCCTCGCGCGAGCGGCCCGCGACGCCGAGCTCGAGCGCGGTGAGCAGCTCGGGCGCTGGGCGGGCGAAGGAGACGATCCGCCGCGGAGCGACCGCGGCCGCGTCGCGCTCGAGCTCCTCGAGCCGGACGCACACCTCGCGCTCCACCGCCGCGAGGATCGCCCGCGCCCGCGGCGAGAGGCCCGCGTCGCCGGCCACTAGACTCGCGCCTCCGTGAACCCGCTGTGGATCTGGGTGCAGGCGGCGATCGTGTTCTTCGTCGTCGTCGGCATGGTCATCGCTGTCGTCCGGCTCGTCTGAACAGGCCCCGCCGCCGCGCGGCCGGAACCGGGCCGGGGGCGTCCGGAATCGGCCCTCCGTCGAGGATCGCACGGGGCACGGACAGCGTCAGCCACTCGGCGCGTTCGGCCACACCGGGCAGCTCCGCGTCCGCGGCGGCCAGCCCCTGGCTCAGCCCCGGCGGCCTCTGCCTCGCG
Organism: Solirubrobacteraceae bacterium; assembly: GCA_035942275.1. Lineage (GTDB taxonomy): Bacteria > Actinomycetota > Thermoleophilia > Solirubrobacterales > Solirubrobacteraceae > CADCVT01. Next base: position 3,721 of record DASZDF010000506.1, read on the forward strand.
TCGTGCGCGTCGGAAGCGACGTTGTGGACGAGGTCCTCCTCGAGCATCCAGAGGGCGAAGCGCTTGACCGTCGAGCCGAAGCGGCCGATCAGCGCGCCCGCGGTGATCGAGGTCAGCATCCCGCCCGCCACGAGGCGCTTCAGCAGCTCCGGGTCGCGCTGCAGGCTCGGCGAGCGCTCCGGGTGGGCGAGCACGATCCGGTGCCCGCGACCCGCGATGTCGTAGAGGGCGCCGTCGAAGCCCGTCGCGACGCCGGCGAGCGGGCACTCGGCGAGCAGCCAGTCGCCGCCGCCGAGCCGCAGGCCGCGCAGCTCGCTCTCGTCCAGCTCGTAAGCACGCGTGATCGCGAGCTCGCCGCCGGTGCGGATCGTCAGCTCGACGCCCGCCCGCTCCAGCTCGCCCTCCAGCGCCTCCACCGCGGCCGCGATCCGCGCCGCGTCGTTGCCGGGGAGGTCCCACGCGACGTGCGGCGTCGCGACCATCGTCGTCACGCCGTCGGCGACCGCGGCCCGCGCCAGCTCGATGCTCCCCTCCACCGTCTGCGGGCCGTCGTCGATGCCCGGCAGCACGTGCGTGTGGAGGTCGATCACGCGCGGCAGGCTAGCGGGGGTTAGAGTCCCGCTCCGGCACTGCTCGCAGACGAGAGGAGGGCGATGTTCGGTTCCATCGTGGTGGGGACGGATGGCTCGGAGACGGCGAACGAGGCGGTGAGGCAGGCCGTCGACCTGGCGAAGTCCGTCGGGGCGAAGGTCCAGCTCGTGAGCGCCTACGAGCCGGTGTCGAACCAGCGCATCCGTGAGGAGAAGACGCAGGCGCCGGACGACGTCCAGTGGAGCATCAACCCGCGCGAGGACGTCGACGCCAACCTCGACGACGCCGCCGAGCAGGCCGAGGCCGCAGGCGTGCCGGTCGAGAAGTTCGCGCGCCAGGGCGACCCGGCCGACGCGATCCTCGACGTCGCCGAGGAGACGAAGGCCGACCTGATCATCGTCGGCAACAAGGGCATGACGGGCGCCCGGCGCTTCCTGCTCGGCTCGGTGCCGAACAAGGTCTCGCACCACGCGCCCTGCAGCGTGCTGATCATCCGGACGACGTAGCGGCGCCGGTCAGCGCGCGGGGATGGCGACGCGCGCGGTTGCCCGCGCCGCGTCGACGAGCCCTGCGCCGTAGCGCGTGTCGACGCCCTTCGGCCCGAGGTCGCGCGCGGTGGCCTTGAGGTGCGCGATGACCTGCTCGGGCGTCGGGTCGGGGCCGAGGACGCGCGTCGCGAGGACGAGCGCCGCGGTGGCCGTCACGTGGGGGACGGCCATCGACGTCCCCTCGTACGAGCCCGGGAGGCCGAAGCGCCGCAGCGAGTCGCCCTCGAAGGTGAGCTGGAGGATCGGCCGGCCCGGCGTGGCGTCGGGGTGGCAGTTCGGGTCGTCCTCGAGCGCGTCGGTTCCGCCGCCCGGGGCGACGAAGTCGAGCCCGCGCCCGAGGTTCGAGTAGTCCGACAGGCAGCCGTGCTCGGTCGTCGCGCCGACGCTGGCGACGTTCGTCGACCGGGCGGGGAAGGCGATGATCCGGTCGCCCTCGTTGCCGGCCGCGCCGACCACGAGCACGCCGCGCTTGCGCGCGAGGGACAGCGCGTCGAGCAGCGAGGGGATCTCCTTCGCGCCGACGTCGGTCCCGAACTCGAGCGACAGGTTGATGAGGTCGGCGCCGCGGCGGACCGCGTAGCGGACGGCCTCGGCGATCGTCGCCGCGTCGCCCTCGCCCCGCGCGTCGAGCACGCGCACCGGCATGATCGTCGCGCCGTACGCGAGGCCGGTCAGGCCGATGCCGTTGTTCGTCGACTCGGCGATCGTGCTCGTGACGTGCGTCCCGTGGCCGTTCTCGTCGTGGGGGTACGTGTCGCCGTCGATGAAGTCGTGCCCCTGGACGAAGCGCGTCTGGGCGAGGTCCGGCGACTGCCGGTAGCGGCCGCGGTCGGCGTATGCGGCCCCGCTGTCGAGGACGGCCACGACGACGCCGCGGCCCCCGGGGGCGCCGGCGTCGATCGCGTGCTGCCACGCGTCGGGGGCGTTGACGCCGGTCTCGGCGAGGAAGTTCCACTGGATCGCCTGCCAGCCGCGGCCGCGGCCGGGGTCGTTGGGAACGAACGCCGAGGCGCGCGCGACCGGGTTCGGCGCGGCGTACTGAACGCGGTCCGAGCGCCGCAGCGCCTGCAGCGCCTTGCCGACGTCGCGGACCTTCTTGACGGCCGGCGCCTCGCCCTCGCGCTTGACGACCACCTCGCCTGGCACGATCTCGGCAGCGACAACCGGCGCTGCGGGAAGCAGCGTGGCCGCGAGCGCGGCGAGCAGCAGGATGGGGCGGCGGACGTTCATGTGCGGGCGCGAAGCCTCTAACGCCCTTTGTCGGCGAAAGTTTCCGACTCCATGACCGCCGCTTCCAGGTTCTTTCCGCGCGACGAGTGGTTCATGAGGCTCGCGCTGCGCGAGGCGGAGCGCGCGCTCGAGCACGACGACGTGCCGATCGGGGCGGTCGTCGTGCGCGAGGGCGAGGTCGTCGGCGCCGGCCGCAACGAGCGCGAGCTGCGCAGGGACCCCACCGCGCACGCCGAGATCCTGGCGCTGCGGGAGGCCGCCGCGAGCGTCGGATCCTGGCGCGTGCTCGACAGCGTGATCTACGTGACCCTCGAGCCGTGCGCGATGTGCGCGGGCGCGATCGTGCTCGCGCGCGTGCCGCGCGTGGTGTACGGGACCGTCGACCCGAAGGCCGGCGCCGCGGGCAGCGTCCTCGACGTCCTCGGCGAGCCGCGGCTCAACCACCGCCCCGAGGTCGCGGGCGGGCTGCTCGCCGACGAGTGCGCCGAGCTGCTGCGGGCGTTCTTCCGGTCGCGTCGCTAGCGCACGTCGAGGAGGACGCCCGAGCTCGCGATCACGCGGCTGCGTCGGTCGGGGCGGCGCTGGCCGTCCCGCAGGGCCTCCACGAAGACACAGAGCCGGTGTGGGCCGGTGCGGCGCGGGGTGTCGTAGCGCTGGATCCTGAAGCTGCCCGCAATGGTGCTCGTGACCGACCTGCGGCGGCCGGCGACCGGCGTCGAGCGGGTCGGGCACCCGGTCCTGCCTCGCGCAAACCAGCTCGTCACCGCCGCTCGTCCGTCGCGGGGCACCAGCCCCTCGACCGTGGTCGTGACCTCCTGGCCGACGGCCGGCGTCGGCCCGACTTGCACGAGGAACGTCGAATCGCCGGGCGGCCCGTCCTGCGCGCCGCCCGCCACCGCGGATCCCGGCTGTGGCTGCGCTTGTGCAGCCGCGATGAGGAGGACGCCGAGCGCTACGGTGCCGACTTCCTTCCGCGAGGGCAGGCGACGCGAGGTCATGCGCCTACTTCGAGCTGCGCACCAGCATCGACGCCGTGACGTTCGACGCCACTGCGACGCCGTTGACCGTCTTGTACGTCCGGCGGCCGAACCGGACCACGTTCGACCCCGTCGGGGCAAGCGCATAGAGGTCACCGCGCTTCGACTCGCCGACCGCGTGCCTGATGGCGGTCTGACCGCCGGGCTGGCCGCCGCAACCCCTCAGGACGGTGCCGTCGCGTCGTGCGACGACGAGACACCCGATGCCGTCGGCGAGCCGTCCCGTCCAGACGCGATCGCCGGCCGCGGTCGAACGCGCCGGCGTCGCCCGCGACCCGGGATAGCCAAGGAAGCAGTCGCTGTCGGGATGGGTCGCGCTGCTCACCGACGCCGCCGGATCGGCCGTCGGCGCGTTCGGCACCTGCGCCGACGGCTCGACGCCCTTCGTGTCGGCCGTCGCCTCGACCATGCCGGTTGCGATCGTCGGCTGGCCGAGCGCGATGTCGGGGTATTCCCACTCGCGTCCGGCACACGGCTGCGGCTCCAGACCGGCTCGCTCTCCGCTGCTCTCGGCGTACTGCGCGGAGCACGTGTGGAAGCGCGAGTTGTAGTTGTTCCACTCCGGGTTGATGCAGCTGGGATAGCTGCGGTACTTGACGTGCTCGATTGAGATCCAGCCGTCGTTCTCGGTCTGGTACAGCCGCTTGCCGTTCCCGACGTCGAACTCGCGGATACCGATCCAGTGCCCGGCGTAGTGCGTCTGACCCCAGTTCGAGTAGTAGGTCGAGTGGCCGGGCCCGCCCGAGGAATCTCTGGGTCCGTAGACACAGCCCCGGTCCGGGCAGTACACGTAGCGCTCGACCGCCGCGGACGCGGAACCGGCCGCTGCGAGCGCGCCAAGGATCACGACGGCAGCCGTGACCGCAAACTTTCTGGACACCTTTCCCCCCGTCGATGGCGAAACTTCAATGCAAAGACGCGCCTAAGTTCACAGGCTTGCACATCTGTCAAACGAACGTCGAGCACTGAGCATCATCTGCACATCCGTTGAAAGGGCGGGCACGACGGGCGCGCTTCCCGTCGGGCCACTCGCCGACCGTGCTCGGCAGGGGGCACCTCGCACTGGCGCGCCTACGTGGCGCTCTCCGGCGCTGCGCGCAGGTAGGGACAAGCAGCCGACGCGGCCGCGTCGACGGTGCGGTCGGCGCCAGCGGTGCGGTCGCTAGCGCAGGCGGCGCCTGAGCGCGGTCCGGTGGCGGTCCGCCAGCGTGATCACCGCGGTGAGCCGGAGCCGCTTGCCCGGGTGCTTCAGCCGCACGGTGGCGCGGAACGGCGCCTTGCGGTCGACGGCGACGCGCCTTCCGTTGATCAGGAACGTCACCTTCCTGACGCCCTCGCCGACGACGGCGAGGCGCAGGCGGCCGCCGCGCAGGCGGTTGCGCGTGAAGCGGAGCTTCGTGCGCC
>DASZDF010000507.1:0-2087 GCA_035942275.1 Solirubrobacteraceae bacterium
AGCGCGAGCTGATCGTCGGCGCCTGGGCCGGCAGCGTCAGCGGCCTCGAGCAGCCGGCGCCGTCGGTGGCGCAGCACGCGCGCTCGGCGCTCCCCGGCGCGGCGTTCGCCGTGCGGGTGCAGCCCGACCCGTGCGTGGTCACCCTCGGCCGCGGCACCGCAGCGCCGTTCGCCCCGCCCGACCGGCCGATCGAGCTGCTCATCGCACCGGGCAAGGGGGCGGACGTCGACTGGGTCATCGACGTCGCGGTCCCGGCGCTCGGGGACCCGCCGGTCAGCGAGGTCGAACAGGCGCCGGGCGCGTCGGCGTGGTGGGGGACCGCCAAGGTCGTCGAGCTCGTCGCCTACCCGGCCGACCTCGCGCAGCTCGCGCAGCGCGCGGTCCCCGCGGACCTGGTCGCGTGCCGCTGGTGTGCCGAGCCCGTGGCGGCCGGCCGGTCGTGCCCGTTCTGCGGTGAGCGCAACGGCCCGGCGCAGGCCGGGTCCCAGGCCGGCGTGGGACCGCCGGCCCCGCGAAGTTGAGTCCCCGGTCTCTGGTGGCGCCCGCGGCCCGCGCGTAGCTTCCGGGTCGTGGGAGGCAGGAGCAGATCCGAGCGGGGCCAGACGTCCAGCGAGATGATGGGCATGCTGTTCGTCGTCGCGCTGATCATCGGCGCGCTCGCGCTGAGCGGCATCGGCGGCAACATCGCCACCGGCATGCTGGACGCGATCTGCCGGATCACCGGCGGCGACTGCGGCGACGAGGTCGCGGGCGAGCTCGAGCCCTGCCTGGTCAGCTCGACGACCTCCACCTCGAGCGCCGAGGTCTTCGTCGCGTTCGTGGAGGTCGGCAAGGAGAGCACGCTGATCAAGGAGGTCCACTCCGACGGCTCGGTGACCTTCACGCTGATCGACAACAACTCGGTCGCGGGCAAGCTCTTCCTGGGCGGCAAGGCGAAGATCGGCCGCTTCGGCGCCAGCGTGTCGGCCGAGGCGAGCGCCGGCGGCCGCCTGGAGGGCGCGCGCGTCTTCGAGTTCCCCGACGCCGAGTCGGCCGCGGAGTTCGAGGAGAACGTCCAGGCGGCGGGCGGCTTCGACGGCATCCTGCGCGACCTCGCCGGCTTCAACGACGAGTACTTCGGGATCCCGAACCCGGTGGGCGGCCTCGACGACTGGGCGCTCGACCAGCTCGGCGTCGACGACGACGAGGACCTGCCCGAGCCCGACGCCGAGTACGTCAGCGGCGAGGTGTTCCTCGACGCCAACGCCCAGGCCGGCGGCGGAGCGGGCGGGATCGACGGCGAGCTCGCGGCGGCGATCGCGGCGGCGGGCGGCGTGCGGACCTACACGTCCGGCGACCGCGAAGGCGAGAGCGAGGTCTTCATCGAGCTCGACGCCGAGGCGACCGGCACGCTGACCTCGTCGCTGTTCGGCGTTGGCGGCGGGCTCGGCGGCGACGTCAGCGGCGTAGTCATGCTGACGCTGGACGAGAACTTCGAGCCGACCGAGTTCAGCATCAGCACCTCGACCGGCTACACCGGCTCCCTCGACCTCACCGCCGAGCTCCAGGGCAAGGACACGAAGGCGGTCGGGCAGCTGCTCGAGGAGGCCTCGATCAGCGGCTCCTCCGGCACCGGCCAGCAGGTCGACCTGGAGGGCAAGCTCGACATGACCGACCCGGAGAACCGCGCCGCCGTCCTGAGCCTGCTGAACCCGAGCCCGGCCGGCCGCCTGCGCGGCGCCCTCAACGTCGCCCGGCGGCTCGAGGAGGACGGCACGCTGTCGATCGACACCTCCACCACGAGCCAGTCCGAGGGCGGCGGCGAGTTCAAGGTCGGGGTCGGCGTGGGCGGCGGCGGCGGCGTGACGAGCTCCCGCGAGGAGGAGAACCGGACGGCAGGAATCGAGCGCCCGCCCGGCGGAACGTGGGCCCCCCGCGTGTGCAAGGGTCCGTCGTCGCCATGACCCGGGCCGCTCTCATCCTGCTCGCGCTCGCGGCATTCGCTGCCCTCCTGACCGGGTGCGGCGGCGACGACCTCTCCGGTGACGCGGACGTGCCCGACGGCTGGCAGACCGTGCGCGAGGGCGACCTGTCCTTCGCCGTCCCGG
>DASZDF010000508.1:0-3434 GCA_035942275.1 Solirubrobacteraceae bacterium
GCTGATGCTGACCGCGCGCGACGACGAGGCGGACGTCCTCATCGGCCTCGGGATCGGCGCCGACGACTACGTGACGAAGCCGTTCTCGATGCGGCAGGTCGTCGCTCGCGTGAAGGCGCTGCTGCGGCGGGTGGAGCGGGCCGCCGAGGCGTCGGCCGGTGACAGGGTTCTTGCGGGTGGGCTCGAGATCGATCCCGCCGCGCGGCGGGTGCGGCGCGACGGCGAGGTCGTGCACCTGACGCCGACCGAGTTCGAGCTGCTGCTGCACCTCGCGCAGTCGCCGGGGATCGTGTTCTCGCGCGAGCGGCTGCTGAGCGAGGTGTGGGGGTGGGACGTCGACGCCGGGTCGCGCACCGTCGACACCCACGTCGCGGGGCTGCGCAAGAAGCTCGGCGCCGCCTGGGTGCGGACCGCGCACGGCGTCGGCTACGCGTTCGAGGAGCAGGCGTGAGGAACCCGCTCGCCCGGCTCGGGTCGATCAAGGTGAAGCTCGGCGTGGTGATCCTCGCCGGCGTGCTCGCGAGCGACGTCGCGGCCCTGGTCGCGGTCAAGCAGGGCCTGCCGCTGATCCCGAGCGCGCTGCTCGCGGCGGCGTTGGCGCTCGCGATCGTGCAGGTCGTGGCGCGCGGGCTGACGCGGCCGCTGCGCGAGATGGCCGCCGGGACCACCGCGATGGCGCGCGGCGACTACGGCGTGCGGGTGCCGGACGGCGGGCGCGCGGACGAGGTCGGCGACCTCGCCCGCGCGTTCAACGTGATGGCGGCGGAGCTGGCGGAGGTCGAGCGCCACCGCAAGGACCTCGTCGCGAACGTCTCGCACGAGCTGCGGACGCCGATCAGCGCTCTGCAGGCCAAGCTCGAGAACGTCGCCGACGGCGTCGAGCCCGCCGATCCCGAGACGATCCGGACGATGCTCGCGCAGGTCGCCCGCCTGGGGCGGCTCGTCGCGCAGCTCCTCGATCTCTCGCGGCTGGAGTCGCGCGCGGTGCCGCTCGACGTGCGGCCGTTCGAGGTCGGTGTCGTGCTCGCGCACGTCGCGCGCGAGGCGGCGTTGAGCGGGCCGGAGGACGTCTCGCTCTCCGTGGACGCGCCGGCGGGGCTGATCGCCGACGGCGACGCGGAGCGCGTGCACCAGGTCGTTGCCAACCTGGTGGAGAACGCGGTGCGGCACTCGCCGCGGCCGGGACGGGTGACGATCGCGGCCGCTGCCGCAGGGCGGCGCGTGCGGATCACCGTCGCCGACGAGGGGCCGGGGATCGCGGAGGACGACGCCGACCGCGTCTTCGACCGCTTCTACCGCGCGGACGCCGCGCGCTCGACCGACGGCGGCGGAGCAGGCCTGGGCCTCGCGATCGCGCGGTGGATCGTCGACCTCCACGGAGGCTCGATCCGCGTCGAGCGCGGCGAGCCCCACGGGTGCCGGATGGTCGTCGAGTTGCCCGCGGCGGCGTGAGCGACCGGCTCGTGCGTACGGTCGGCGACGGTGGCTGAGGAGGCTGTGATATTGCCCGGCGGTGAGGCTCGTCTCCTGGAACGTCGCCGGCCGGCTGAAGCGCCAGCCCGAGCAGGCCGCCGCCGTCCTCTCGATGGCGCCGGACGTCGTCGCGCTCCAGGAGGTCACCGTCAACTCGCTGCCGCTCTGGCGCGCCGCGCTCGAGGAGGCCGGCCTCGCCCACGCCGTCACGCCGCTCGACGACTTCGTCCCGCCGAAGCCGCGGCGGCTCGCGGTCCTCACCGCCGCGCGCACTCCCCTCGAGCGCCTCGACGTCGGTCCCCTCCCGTGGGCCGAGCGCGCGCTGAGCGTCGACGTCGCCGGGATCGAGCTGCTGAACGTGCACTCGCCGATCGCCCCGTCGCCCGGGCTCGCGAAGGTCCTCACGCACGAGGCGCTGTACGCGTACGCGAGCGAGCGCCCGGGGCCCGTCGTCCTCTGCGGCGACCTCAACACGCCCCGCCGCACGCACGAGGACGGGACGGTCATGACGTTCGCGTACACCTCCGGCGGCAAGCTCCGCCCCGAGCGCGGCGAGCGGTGGGACGCCGCCGAGCGCGCGCTCGTCCACACGCTGCGCGCGGAGCACGGGTGGGAGGACGCGTTCCTCGGCTGCCCGGAGCGCACGTGGACCTTCAAGGACGACCGGGGCGGCTGGCGCCTCGACCACCTGCTCGTCAAGAACGTGACGGTGACCGCGCGCGCCTACGCGCACGACTGGCGCAGGAGCGGCCTCAGCGACCACTCCGCGATCGTCGCGGACGTCGGGGCCGGCTGACGCGCGGGCTCATCGCGCGGGTTGCGTTTTCCGACCAGTCCGGAGATGATGAGCCAAAGCAGCCGAGCTGGGGAGGAACGGTGAGCGGAACGTCGCCTGCAGGGGGATCGTCGACGAGTGTCCCGGTGCGCGGGTATGTCCTTCGGGATCGCCCGGACTACCTCTGGGTACAGGACAAGCTGAGCATCTGGATGGTGGAGGCCGAGGACGTCCTCGAGCGTGAGGACTGGGACGGCGTGGACGATCCGCGCTTCACCGGCGAGCCTCAGATCGTGCATATCCGGGACGGTGCCGAGATCCAGGAGGTGCGCCCGGTGACGCTCGTGGGTCAGGAGCGGCCGATGGCGCTCGGCAAGGTCGAGCACGTCCTTCAGGTCCTCGGCCTCGAGGTGCTCGAGGAGCTGTCGAGGAACAAGGTCGTGGCCCTCGAGGTGATGGGCAGCGACGACATGAAGACGCTGGCGGGCGACGCCGGGGCGCCGGCGCCGCGGCCGACGTACTCGATGAAGGAAGACCACTCGGGGTGGGGGATCGTCAGCCACAAAGACGACTGAATGACGCCGTCCCCTCGGGTGCTGATCGTCGCCGAGCGCGACGATCCCGACGCTCTGCTGATGCAGGATCGTCTCCGCCGGCTTCACGGGTGCGAGGCGACGCTCCTCGACATGTCGACGTTCCCCGTCGAGCAGCAGGCCGCGCTCGTTCACGGGTCGCGGGGGACGGGCGCGACGGCGTACCTGGGCGATCTGGACCTGGCCGACGTCGGGGCGGTCTGGTGGCGCAGGCCGCGGCGTTCCGCGGTGCCGAGCGAGTACTACCTGTTCGACGTCGACTTCCTCCAGGTGGAGTGCGACCACTTCCTCGAGGGTCTCCTGTGGTCGCTGCCCGCCGTCTGGGTGAACCACCCGACCGACGAGATCCTGGCGTCGCGCAAGCTCCATCAGCTCGCGACCGCCGCGCGCGTCGGCCTCGTCGTGCCCGCGACCGTGGTCACGAACGACCCTGCGCGGGCGCGGGAGTTCGTCGAGAGCGCCGGCGGCCCGGTCATCACGAAGCGGATCGGCACGACGCGCGGCCTCGCCACGCAGACCCTCCTCATCTCCGCGACCGACATCGGTCGTCTCGACAGCATCCGTACCTGCCCGACGCTGCTGCAGCGGTACAT
>DASZDF010000509.1:0-2831 GCA_035942275.1 Solirubrobacteraceae bacterium
CGCGAGCGCCTCCGCGCGCAGCACGGTCCCCGCCCAGGCGCGGACCGACCGCCCCTCCTGCCGGACACCGCGCAAGTCGGCGAGCGGGTCGCACCAGCGCACCCCTGCGCGCGCGGGGCCGGCCGGCGGGCGCGGCGAGCCGGTGAGGTCCGCGAAGACCAGGGCGGGCAGGTTCACGCCGGCGAGCGCGCCGGGGTGGTGCCACAGGTTGAACCGCGGGTTGACCTCGAGCAGCCACAGCCGGCCGTCCGGCGCCCGCTTGAAGTCGAGCTTGCAGACCCCGCGGAGCCCCATCCGCTCGACCGCCTCGCGTCCCGCCGCGTCGACGTCGCGCGCGTCGGAGATCGCCACGACGGTGCTCTCGCCGTACTGCGGCGGCACCGTGCGCACCTTGCGCCCGCAGAACGCGCCGGCCACGGCGCCGCTCTCGTCGACGTACGCGTGGAAGCTCTCGATCCGCGTCTCGGGCCCCGGGACGTACTCCTGGGCGATGAGGTCGGCGGAGATCTCGACGAGCCGCGGCCACAGGGCGGCGAGGTCCGAGGGCGTCCGCGCCAGCACCGCCTTCTGGTCGGCGTGCCCGGCCTCCCACGGCCGCCCCCGCATCGCGGGCTTGAGGACGAGCGGGTAGCGCAGGTCGAGCTCCGGCGCGCGCTCGTCCTGCGCCACGAGGCGGCGTGAGCGGGGCACCGGCAGCTCGAGCCGCTCGGCGAGCGCGCGGAACCGCGCCTTGTCGAGGAGGTCCTCGATCAGCTCGGGACCGCCGAGGCACAGCCGCAGCGCGGGGGCGAGCGTCGCGCGCTCCCGCGAGGCGAAGACGATCGACGCGTCGTCGGGAGGGAAGAGGACGGGCGGCTCGGGCTGCGCCGCGGCGAACTCCAGGAGCGCCGCCATGGCCGCCCGGGGCTCCTCGCGCGGCGGATGCCACGGCAGCGCATGGACCACGTGGCGCGAGTGGCGGACGGGGTCGTCCGGGCGCGTGAACACCGCGCTGCGCACGCCGGCCAGCGCGAGCGGCCGCACGATGTCGAAGCCGCCCATGACGAGAGCGACGGGGCGACCGCGGTCCCTCATGACGCGCGCGAGCGTAGTCGACGTGGTGGCGCGCCGGAGGCGGGACTAAACTCGGTGTGCGTCGCAGCCGACGATCACGAATGATGCTCGAGCACGCTCCTCCCGGTTACTGGCTGCTGAAGCGCACGCTCGACGTGGTCGTCTCCGCGACCGCGATCGTGATCCTCGCGCCGGTCTTCGCGGTGCTCGCCGCGGCGATCTTCCTGCAGGACCCCAGCGCGCCCATCCTCTTCCGCCAGCGCCGGACCGGCATGGGCGGGCGCTCGTTCGCGCTGCTGAAGTTCCGCACGATGGTCAAGGACGCGGACCGCATCAAGGAGGAGCTGCGCCACAAGAGCCTCGTCCCGTGGCCGGACTTCCGTCTGGAGAACGATCCGCGCGTGACGCGCGTCGGCCGCTTCATGCGGCGGACGAGCCTCGACGAGATCCCCCAGTTCCTCAACGTGCTCAAGGGCGAGATGAGCCTCGTCGGCCCGCGGCCGACGAGCTTCGACGTCGGCACCTACGACCTCTGGCACACCGGCCGGCTCGACTTCCGCCCCGGCGTCACCGGCCCCTGGCAGGTGTGGGGGCGGAACACGATGGACTTCGACGCGCGCTGCCGGCTGGAGATCAGCTTCTTCCGGCGGCCGACCGCGCTGAAGGACCTGAAGGTCATCCTCGCCACCATCGCCAGCGTCTTCGGGCGGACAGGGGTGGCGTGAGCCGGGGGCGCGTGCGCCTGCTCGCCGCCGCGGTGACGCTCGCGGTGATCGGCGCAGGCGCCGCGTACGCCCAGTCGCTCGAGACCGAGTTCGCCAGCTCCGCGACGATCGCCGCGTCGCCGCGGACCGCCGGCGTCAGCCAGCAGGGCATCGACATCGAGCGCGCCGGGACCATCGGCACGTACGGCGCGCTGCTCCGCTCGCCCGCGACGCTCCGCGCCGCCGGGTCGCCTCCGATCGAGGTGACGACCTTCACCTCCGCGGCGAGCAGCGTCGTCCTGCGGGTGGTCGCGCGCGGCGACGAGGACGTCGTGCGCCCCGGCCTGCGGCGGGTCATCGCGGCGGCGCAGGACCGCCAGGACGCTCTCGGCGACGCGTGGCAGATGGAGGTGCTCTCCGCGCCGACGGCGCCGTCCGCGACGAGCAGATCGCCGGAGGTCGTGCGCGCCGCGGTGATCTTCGCGGCGGTGCTCGCCGGGCTCGCAATTCTCATCGTCCCCGGCCGCTTCGGGGGCGAGGGCGACGTCTGGGCGCTCGGGGCGGCGGACCTGCACTTCGAGCCGACGCTCGTGCGCGTCGGGCCCCTCACCGACTCGACGTCCATGCTGCGCGTGTGGGGGTTGTGGCACAACGTCGAGCCGCGCCGGCTCGGAACGCCCGAGCTGGTCGTGCGCGACGGTCACCGGGAGGTGCGCATCCCGCAGGCGCGGATCCCCGGCGCCGCCGATCCCGTCGCCGGCCCGGATCCCACGGAGTGGCAGGCCGCGTTCGGCATCCCCGCCGCGCTCTTCGGCCGCATCGGCCCGCCCGACCTCGTGCTCGAGACGCCCGAGGGCTCGTTCCCGCTGCGCGTCGAGCCCGAGGTGTGGGCTCAGGCCTCGCCCGACGCCATCGACGCGCCGGTCGCGAGCACCTCGTCGTAGAGCCGGCGCGTCCGCGCCGCCCACACCTCCACGCTGAAGCGCTCCTCGAACCGGCGCCGGGCCGCGGCGCCGGCGGCGGCTCGCCGGCCGGCGTCGACGACCAGCGGCGCGAGCGCGCGCGCGAACGCGT
>DASZDF010000510.1:0-2736 GCA_035942275.1 Solirubrobacteraceae bacterium
GCCTACCGGTTCCTGGCGGCCCACGAGGGCGTGTTCTGCGAGCCGGCGTCCGCGTCGGGCGTCGCGGGCCTCCTGCGCTACGGCAGCGACGGCGCCGAGCGCGTCGCGTGCGTGCTGACCGGCCACGGGCTGAAGGACCCGCAGACGGCGCTCGACCAGCCCGAGTCGGTCGTGCCGTGCGAGCCGACGCTCGCCGCCGTCGAGCGCGCCGTGCTGGGCTAGTCGTCGACGAGCGCCAGCCGGCGGCCGTCGGGCGACCACGCGGGCATCGCGTCCTTGCGCATGTCCCGGAAGACCGTGCGCGCGCGGGCGCCGGGCTCGGCGGCGACGACGACGACCTCGCGTGCGTACTCGCGGACCGGTCCCGGCCGGACCCGCCCCAACCGCTGGACGGCGAGCCGCGACCCGTCGGGCGACCAGACGATGTCGCGGACCCGCGATCCTGCGCGGACGGTCCCGAGGTCGGCTCCCGCCGGGTCGAACAGGTGCAGCTCCTGGGCCTGGACCACCGCGATCAGGTCGCCCCGCGGCGACCACGCCTCGGGGCCGGGCGTCCTGCCGCCGGCCGAGAAGCGGTGACGGACGAGGTCGCGGAAGGTCCCGCCCTCGACGTCGAAGATCGTCGCGGCGACCTCCGACAGCGCGCCGCCGTCCGCGTACCCGTACTGGCGGACGAGCAGCGAGCGCCCGTCGGGCGCGAACGCGCCGGGCGGGATCCTGGCGAAAGTGGTCGGGGCGGGCGTGCGGACGACGACGCGGCCGGTCGTGACGTCGGTGACGCGGATCGCCGCGCGCGGCCGGCTGTCGTCGACGTCCGCGAGCAGCCGGCCGTCGGCCGACCACGCCAGGCCGGTGCCGCCGACCGGCCAGGAGCTCGCCAGCGTGGCGACGGCCGCGCCCCCGGCCACCGGGCGGACGACGAGCGAGGTCCTGTCCGCGTTGTTCGGGCGCTGCGGGCCTTCGGCGACGTTCACGCACCCGGGCCCGAACATCGCGTGCAGCGCGGGGTCGAAGCGGCGAAGGCGCCGCCGCGTCCCCGCGCGGCGGTACTCGACGTACTCGTGCCGGGCGCCGCGGGCGCGGCCGGCGACGATCCCGCCGTCCTCCGTCCAGCACGGCTCCCCGTCGAAGGACGAGGCCGTGTCCAGCACGCGGCTCGCACCGGTCGCGACGTCGACGCGCACCAGCCTCTCCCTGGCCGCGCCCGCGGGCGCCGCCGTGGCGGCGGCCGCCAGCAGCGCGACGGTTAGGGTCCGCAGCGTGCAGCGCCGCCGCCTCGTCCGCGTCCCCGCGTCGTCCGCCAACCTCGGGCCCGGGTACGACGCCTTCGCGGCCGCGCTCGCGCTGCACCTCGAGCTGGAGGTCGAGGAGACGGGGACGTTCGCAGTCGAGACGGAGCTGGACGTCCCCAGGGACCGCACGAACCTGATCGTCCGCGCGTTCGAGCGGCTGCATCCGGCGGACGGCTTCACGTTCCGCATCAAGTCGAACGTACCGCTGAGCGGCGGGCTCGGGTCGAGCGCGGCGGCGATCGTGGCCGGGCTCGTCGCCGCCGACCACGTCTTCGAGCTCGACGCGGACCTCCTCGCCCACGCCAGCGCGCTCGAGGGCCACCCGGACAACGTGGCGGCCGCGCTCCAGGGCGGGTTCGTCGTCGTCGCGGAGGGGAGGGCGGTGCGCTTCGACCCGCCGCCCGAGCTCGAGGGGGTCCTCGTCGTGCCGCGCGAGCCGGTGCGGACGCAGGCGGCGCGGGCGGCGCTGCCGGCCGAGGTGCCGATCGGCGACGCGGTCTTCAACGTGGCCCACGCGGCGCTGCTCATGATCGGCCTCGCCCGCGCCGACCTCGACCTCGTCGCGCGCGGCCTCGGCGACCGCCTCCACCAGCCGCGCCGGGCGCACCTCTACCCGCGCTCGATGGACCTCGTCGCCCGCGCGCGCGAGCTCGGCGCGCTGGGGGCGACGATCTCCGGGGCGGGCCCGGCGGTCCTCATGTGGTCGCACTACGAGCAGACCGCCGGCGTCTTCGACGCGCTGCGGCGCGAGGCTGACGGCTGGGCCGACGTCGTGCGCGCACCGTTCGAGCCGATGGGGGCGGACGTCCGCGCGCTGTGAGGCCGGCGGGCGCTCAGGCCCGGATGTCGACGCGCGTGCCCGCGGGCAGGCGGCGCAGGAGCCGCTTCATCACCGTGCGGCTGGCGACGAGGCAGCCGGCGGAGTCGGCGCCGCCGACCCGGCTGTCGTCCGGCGTCCCGTGGATCGCGAGCCGATCCCCGCCCCGCCACCCTGCGGGCAGCGACGGCTGGCGCCCGCTCAGCGCGAGGATGCAGCAGCCGTAGACCGCGTCCGAGGCGGTCACGAGCCGGTCGGTCACGGCGAAGCGCCCGAGCGGCGTCGGCGACCCCGGGGCGCCGATCCCGACCCGGAAGCGCTCGATCAGCCGCCCGCGGTGGCGCACCTCGGCCAGGCGGTCGCTGCGGTCGACGACGATCCGCCACGGCTCGCTGTACAGCCGCGCGTCGCGCGCGAGGATCCATCCGGTCCGGCCGTTGGGCAGCGCCTCGTGCAGCACGCCGAGCCAGCGGCCGCGGCGCGCGACCACGGCCAGGATCTGCGGCCCGTCGAACGGCGTCTGCGTCCCGATCCGCGTGACGACGGCGCCGCCGGGCGCCGTCCGCAGCGCCGTCCGCCGCAGCAGGCCGGCTCCGAGCCGCATCGCACGGCCTCGCCGGGTGGCGA
>DASZDF010000511.1:0-3151 GCA_035942275.1 Solirubrobacteraceae bacterium
CTCCTTGACCTTCGGGCACCCGAGGTACGGCTTGATCGCCGCCAGCGCGCCGTCGAAGTCGTCGCTCTTCATGGCGAACTCCGCGTCCTCCAGCGCCTGGTCGGCCTGCGGCGGGCAGGCCTGGGCCGCGGGCGTGCCCGCGGAGTCCGGCCCGCCCGGGCTGTCTCCACCATCACCGTTGTCGTCACCGCCGCAGGCGCCGAGCGCGAGCGCGGCGAGCACGGCGGCGAGCGTGGTCGTCCTCCGCAGCACGCGCGGCACCCTATCGACGCGCAAGGATGCGGCCCGTGAACGCTCCGTCGCCCCTCCACTTCCAGCGCTGCGGCGCCTGCGGGACGCTGCTCGGGTACCCGCGGGTCCTCTGCCCGGGGTGCGGGTCGCGCGACCTCGAGTGGGAGCGCAGCGCGGGCCGCGGCACCGTCTTCTCGGCGACGGTGGTCCACACGCGCGAGGGGCGGCACGGCGTCCTGCTCGTCGACCTCGACGAGGGCGTGCGGGTCATGGGCGCGGGCGAGGCGCCGATCGGCGCCGCCGTGACGGCGACCGAGCAGGACGGGACGCTGAGGTTCGCCGCGTGACCGCCGCGGTCGCGGGCATCGGGGAGTCCGACTCGTGGGACGTCGCGGACTCCGGGCTCAGCGCGCTCGACCTGATCGGCCAGGCGACGGCGGCCGCGCTTGGCGACTCGGGCCTGCGACTCGACGAAGTCGACGGGCTCTTCACGGCGTCGGCGTACTACGGGATGCCGGGGCTGAACGTCGGCGAGTACCTGGGCGTCCGCCCGCGCTACAGCGACTCGACGAGCCTCGGCGGCGCGTCGTTCGTCTCTCACCTCCAGCACGCGGCGGTCGCGATCGAGACCGGCCTGTGCGACGTCGCCCTCATCGCCTACGGCTCCACGCAGCGCGCGGACGGCGGGCGGCTGAAGAGCGTGGCGGAGTCGTTCGACGTCGAGGCCCCGTACCGCCCCCGCTACCCGATCAGCCAGTTCGCGCTGGCCGCCGCGCGGCACATGCACGAGTTCGGCACGACCCGCAAGCAGCTCGCCGAGGTCGCGGTGGCGGCCCGCGAGTGGGCGCGCCCGAACGACCGCGCCTTCGCCCGCGACCCGCTGACGATCGACGACGTCCTCTCGTCGCGGATGATCTCGACGCCGCTGACGTCGCGCGACGCCTGCCTGGTCACCGACGGCGCGGGCGCGCTGCTCGTGACGAGCGCGGAGCGGGCGGCGTCGCTGCGCCAGCCGCCCGCGCTGCTGCTCGGCGGCGGCGAGGCGCACTGGCACCGCAACATCAGCCAGATGCCCGACCTCGTGCGCACGGCCGCGAGCGAGTCCGGCCGCCGGGCCTACGAGCGGGCGGGCGTCCGGCCCGAGGAGGTCGACGCGGTCGAGCTCTACGACGCCTTCACGATCTGCACGATCCTCTTCCTCGAGGACCTCGGCTTCTGCCCGAAGGGCGAGGGCGGCGCGTTCGTGTCCGGCGGCCGGATCGCGCCGGGCGGAGAGCTGCCGGTCAACACGAACGGCGGCGGCCTGAGCTACTGCCACCCCGGCATGTACGGGATCTTCCTGCTCGCGGAGGCCGTGCGGCGGATCCGCGGCGGCGACGACGTCGTGCTCGCGCACGGCAACGGCGCGGTGCTGTCGGCGCAGTCGACGGTGATCCTCGGCAGCGCCGCCACCGGCGCCTAGACTCCGGGCATGGGCAGCGGGGAGATCTTCGCCCTCGTCATGGTCGGGATCTTCGTCCTGATGATCGTCTTCGTGATCCTGCTCGGGATCTTCTATCCGGGCAGCGGGGCCGAGCAGCTCGGGTGGCGCCCGACGCGCACGCCGGAGCAGGAGGCCGCGAACGAGGTCGACGACGTCGCGCAGATGCTCGAGGCGACGAACGAGCGGCGCGCGCGCCGCGGCCTCGAGCCGCTGACCGAGGAGGGCATCACCCAGCGCGTCCACGCCGACAAGCGCGAGATCGCGAAGATGCGCGAGCAGCACACGCTCGACCTCGAGCTCCAGCAGGTGCTCGACGCGCGCAACGAGCGCCGGCGCAAGCGCGGCCTGCCCGAGATGACGATCGAGGAGCTGCGCGAGTCGCTCGGCGTCCCGCCGGAGTCGGCGTAGCGGCGTGGCGCGGCTCCTCGTCGTCGGCGGCTCGAGCTGCCGCGCTCTTGCGCTGACGCGGTCGCTGGTCGCCGACGGGCACGCCGTCCGGGCGGTGACCCGCTCGGAGGACAACCGGGCGAAGGTGGAGGAGGCGGGCGCCGAGTGCTGGATCGGCGACCCGGACGTGATCGGGACGCTGCGCTACGCGCTCGAGAGCGTGACCGTGCTGCTGTGGCTGCTCGGGACGGTCGACCGGCCCGAGCTGCACGGCTCGCGCCTCGAGATGATGCTCGAGAAGACGATCGACACCACCGCGCGCGGCGTGGTCTACGAGGCGGGGCCGCCGGAGGGCGTCGCCACCGTCGAGAAGGTCGCGGGCTACAACGAGATCCCGTACCGGATCGTGCCGGTGCACCCCGCTCCGGACGCCGCGGCCGCGTCCCTCCGCGGCGCGGTCGACTCGCTGCTCGCGCGCTAGGGTTTCGGGGAATCCCGTAAAACCCGACTGAGGTTCTGCCTATGGCCGATTACGCGAAGGACGTCCTGGTCAGCACCGACTGGGTCGCCGAGCATCTCGAAGACGACTCCATCCGCATCGTCGAGGTCGACGAGAACCCCGCCCTCTACGCAGAGGCGCACATCCCCGGCGCGATCGGGTTCGACTGGAAGAACGACCTGCAGGACCAGGTCAAGCGCGACTTCCTCGGGCCGGAGGACTTCGGCCGCCTCTTCGGCGAGCGCGGCATCTCCAACGACCACACGATCGTCCTCTACGGCGACCGCAACAACTGGTTCGCCGCCTACACGTACTGGTACCTGAAGTACTACGGCCACGACGACGTCCGCCTGATGAACGGGCCGCGCGAGAAGTGGATCTCCGAGGGCAAGCCGACGTCGACGGACGTCCCGTCCTACGAGGCGACGACGTTCTCCGCGCAGGCCGGCGACGAGGCGATCCGCGCCAAGCGCGACGAGGTCCTCAGCGTGGTGGCCGGCGGCAACGGCAAGAAGCTCGTCGACGTCCGCTCGCCGCAGGAGTTCTCCGGC
>DASZDF010000512.1:0-3855 GCA_035942275.1 Solirubrobacteraceae bacterium
CTCCTGCCCCGGGCCGTAGGGCGCGACGACGATGCGCTCGACGCCCCAGCGCTCGCGCAGGTCGCGCGCGGTCGCCTGCGTGCCGCACACGACGACGTCGGCCCGGCGCGCCGCGCGCCGGTATGCGCGCGTGGCGCACGCCCGGATGCGCGGGTCGCACGCGTCGGGCAGGACCTCGTAGGCCAGGTCGTGGACGGTGACGACCTGCGGGCGGCGCGCCCCGGTGATGCGCGCGGGCAGCGGGTGGTGGACGACGTCGCCGGGGCGGCGGCGCAGCCCGATCTCGGTCCACAGGACGTCGCTCGCGAGGTTGCGCAGGCTGCCGAGCCCGCCGCCGGCCGGCGGGCGACGCCGTTCGTTCGCCGCCTCGACGACGTCGACGCCCTCCGCGCGCAGCGCCGCGACGAGGCGCTCCGCGTAGACGCCGGCGCCGGTCGGCCCGCGGCGCGCGAACGTCGTGTCGATCAGAACGCGCACGCGAGGAGGTGGCCTTGCGCGCGGGTGAGCGCGACGGTCGCGAAGCCCGCGTCCTCGAGGACGCGGATCAGCGTGCGCGCCGTGAAGAACCGCAGGTGGTCGGCGTAGGGCGAGAAGTGCTCCTCGACCGCGCTCGGCCGCAGCGCGAAGCGGGCGAGCAGGCGCCGCGGGTGGGCGGGCGTGGTGAGGAGGAGCGGCCCGCCGGGCTTGAGCACGCGCCGCAGCTCCGTGCAGAACGCGCCGACGTCGACGACGTGCTCGATCACCTCCCCCGCCCACGCGGCGTCGACCTCGTCGGCCTTCAGCGGAAGCGGCTCGCCGGCCGTCGCGCGGCGGACGTCGGGGAGCTGGGGGAAGCGCACGCGCAGCCGGCGCAGGGGCTCGTCGGCGACGTCGACCGCGACCGGCCGCGCCCCCGCGTCGGCGAGCGCGGCGCTGAAGGCGCCCTCCCCGCACCCGACGTCGAGCACCCGCGCGCCGTCGGGGACGTGCGCGAGCAGGAAGTCGCGCCGCAGCGCGAACAGCTCGGGCTCCGCCCCCTCGGGGACGGCGGCCCAGACGTCGTCGAGGTAGGTCACGCGGGCCGCTCCGGGAGCGGGCGCGCCGCGGGTCGACGGCGAGCGTGGGCTTCGCGCAGGGGCAGCATCGGGGAGGATTCTCGGCGATGCCGCGCCTGCTCGCCGTCTGCGCCGTCGCGTCCCCGGGCGGGGCGGAGATCGTGGCCGTCCGCCTGCTGCGGCGCCTCGCCGCCCGCGGGTGGTCGCCGACGCTGGCGTCGCCCGCCCCCGGTCCACTCCGTGAAACGGCTCGCCGCGAGGGCTGGGAGTGGGCCGAGCTGCCCCTCGGGGGCCTCGCCCGCGGCGCCGGCGCCCGCGCGCTCGCCTCGTTCCCGAAGGCCCGCCGCCTCGCGGCCGAGCACGACATCGTCCTCCTCAACGGCGGCGTCCCCGCGCGCGTGCTGCCGGCGGCGGGAGCGGCGCGCACCGCGCTCTTCGTGCACGACCTCGTCGAGCGCGTGCCGCGCCACTGGCGCCGCGCCGACGTCGTCCTCGCGAACTCGCGCGTGGTCGCCGACCGGCTCTCCCCGCTGCGCGCGCACGTCGTCGGCGTGCCCGTCGAGCTCGACCCGCCGCAGACGCCGCCGCCGTGGGAGCCCGGCCCCGCACCCGTCATCGGCTTCGTCGGGCGCCTCGAGCCGCGCAAGGCGCCGCTCGACCTCGTCCGCGCCGCCCCCGCGATCCGCCGCGCGCGACCCGACGCGCGCATCGTCCTCGTCGGCGGCGAGCCGTTCGGCGCGCGCGGCTACGCGGAGGCCGTCCGGCAGGCGCGCGGCGTCGAGCACTACGGCTGGGTCGACGACGCTGCCGCGCTCATGCGCCACCTCGACGTCCTCGTCGTCCCCAGCCGCGAGGAGCCGCTCGGTGCGGTCGCGGCCGAGGCGCTCGCGGCCGGCACGCCGGTCGTGGCGACGAGCGTCGGCGGCCTCCGCGAGGTCGTCGAGGACGGCGTCACCGGCGCCCTCGTCCCGCCGAACCGGCCCGGAGAGCTCGCCGCCGCGACCGTCCGCGTCCTCGAGCGGCGCGAGGAGATGGGCGTCGCCGCGAAGTGCCATGCCGCGCGCTTCGCGGCGGACGCGTTCGCGGACCGCGTCGAGGTCCTGCTCCGCCCGTGAGGGTCGCCTTCGACTCCCGCCCCGCGCGCGACCCGCGCGGCATCGGGCGCTACGTCCGCTCGCTCCTCCCCGCGTTGCGCGCCGCCGGGCCCCAGCACGAGGTCGTCGAGACCGAGCGCCCGCGCGACGTCGACCTCTTCCACGCGCCGTGGATCGACGGCGCGCTCCTGCGCTCACCGGTCCCGCAGGTCGTCACGCTGCACGACGTCATCCCGCTGCGGCGCCGCTCGGAGTACCTGCGCACCGGCCTGCGCTTCCGCCTGCGCTACCTGGCGGTCCAGCGGGCGACGATGGTCATCGTCCCGACGAACACGGTGGCGGAGGACGCGATCGCGCACCTCGGCCTCGACCCCGACCGGGTCCGCGTCGTCGGCGAGGCCGCGGCGCCCGCGTTCATGCCCCGCCCGGCGGCGGAGGTCGACGCCGCCCGGGCGAAGCACGGGGTCCCGAGCGACTACCTCCTCTGGGTCGGCGGCCTCCAGCACCCCGAGCCGCGCAAGCGCGTCGCCGCGCTCGCCGCCGCGCCCCGCACGCTGCCGCTCGTCCTCGCCGGCCCGGCGAGCCGCTGGGCGCGCGAGCTCGCCGACGTCATCGTCACCGGTCACGTCTCCGACGACGACCTCGCCGCCCTCTACACCGGCGCCCGCGCGCTCGTCTTCGCCTCCGACGACGAGGGATTCGGCCTGCCGCCGGTCGAGGCGCTGGCGTGCGGCACGCCGGTCGCCGCGTGCGACGTCCCGGCCCTGCGGGAGGTCCTCGGCGACCGCGCGGCGTTCGTCGACCGCGACGACCTCGCCGGCCTCATCGCCGCCGGCGAGCGCGCGCAGCGGCCGGCGCCCGCCCCGCCCCCGTACACGTGGGAGCAGGCGGCGGAGGCGACGTGGGCCGTCTACGCCGCGGCGCGCAGGTAGCCGAGCCGGTCCAGGACGTCGGAGTCCGCCCGCGCGATCGACCGCAGCGCGCGGACGCCCAGCGGCAGCCACTCCGCGACCCGCGCCGACACGAGCAGCTCGGCCTGCTCGGGGCTCACGTGCACGGTCGTGGACGACAGGTGAAGCGGGATCATCGGAATCCTTTCCAACAAGGGCCGCAGGTCTTCAAAGCGAACCTATTCTCCCCTTGAGCCCGGATGCAATCCGCTCGACGGATGTTCGAAAAGGCCGGGCCTACGCGCCGCGTCGCAGGCGCAGCAGCGCCTGGACCCCGCCGTAGCGCGCCGCGGCGACGACCAGGCCGGCGATCCCGATCGGGACCATCAGCACGAAGCGCAGCAGCAGCAGGTACGTGACCGCGGCCGAGCCGCCGACCTTGAGCGCGCGCGCCCCGATCACGACCGCGGCGTCGAGCGTGCCGGCGTAGCCGGGGCCGGCGGGGATGAGCACCATCATCGAGGACAGCGCGAGCAGGTAGAGGCCCTCGACGAGGTCGATCCCGAGGCCGGCGGCCTCCGCGGTCAGCCACCACACGAGGCCCTCGAACGCCCACACGAGCACGGTGAGGACGAGCACCTCGGCGCCGTGGCGGCCGCGCAGGTTGCGGGTCGCCGCGGCCATCGGGGCGAGGAAGCGCAGCAGCGGGCGGAGGTGGCCGCGGTGGTGCAGGAGCGCGGCCGCGAGGGCCCCGACGGCGACGACCGCCGCCGCCACGAGCGCGACGAGCTGGAACCGCTCCCCCAGCCGGTCTCCCCCGGCGCCGCTGAACAGGCC
>DASZDF010000513.1:0-2099 GCA_035942275.1 Solirubrobacteraceae bacterium
GTCGGCACCGTCGGCAACGCCGACCACCAGAACGTCAAGATCGGCAAGGCGGGCCGCAAGCGCCACCTGGGCGTCCGCCCGCAGACGCGCGGCACCGCGATGAACCCGGTCGACCACCCGCACGGCGGCGGCGAGGGCTCGACCACCCCGGGGCGCCACCCGGTCACGCCGTGGGGCGTGCCGACGCTGGGCTACCGGACGCGGAAGAAGAACAAGCCGTCCGACCGCCTCATCGTGCGCGGTCGCCGGCGCGGGAAGGGCAAGCGCTAGACATGAGTCGCTCCAGCAAGAAGGGGCCGTGGGTCGAGGAGCGCCTGATGCACCGCATCGAGGCGATGAACCAGGGCGGCACCAAGCAGATGGTCAAGACCTGGTCGCGCACTTCGACGATCTTCCCGGAGATGGTCGGGCACACGATCGCCGTCCACGACGGCCGCAAGCACGTGCCGGTCTTCGTCTCCGAGTCGATGGTCGGCCACAAGCTCGGCGAGTTCGCGCCGACGCGCACGTATCGCGGCCACGCGGGGAGCGGGAAGGTCCGCTGATGGCGCGCGACGCCGGCACGAAGCAGGACCAGCCTTCGGACCAGGAGGGCAAGGGCACCCCCGCCAAGGAGGAGCTCGAGACCAAGCAGGCCGCCGAGGCGACCGCGCAGTCCGAGGCCGCCGAGAAGGCCGAGGCGCCCAAGCCGAAGCGCAAGCGCAAGCCTGCCGTCAAGAAGTCCGAGGGCACGGCCGCCGCCGAGACCGGCGTCGAGAAGGCCGCCGCGGAGTCCGCGCTCGAGGGCGCCGAGGCGCCGGGCGACGCCGAGAAGGCCGAGGCCGAGGCCGAGGCCGAGGCCGAGGCGGAGGCGAAGCCCAAGCCGCGTCGCTCGCGCGCGAAGGCCGCCGGGGACGCTCCGGCGAAGCCGCGCCGCGGCGCCGCGAAGAAGGACGAGCCCGTCGCCGAGGCCAAGCCCGCGGCGCCCGCCAAGAGCGCGCGCGCCGCCCGCCGCCGCGACCGCTCGGCCGACGGCCGCGTCACCGTGCGCGCCACCGCGAAGTTCGTGCGCAGCTCGCCGCGCAAGGCGCGGCTCGTCACCGATCACATCAAGGGCAAGAGCGTCGACGAGGCGCGGGCGATCCTCGCCTTCTCGCCGCGCTCGGTCGCCGAGGACTGGCGCAAGCTGCTCGAGTCGGCGATCGCCAACGCGGAGAACAACCACGACCTCGTCGGCGACGACCTGCGCGTGCTCAACGCGACGGCCGACGACGGCCCGACGCTGAAGCGCTTCCGCCCGCGCGCCATGGGCCGCGCGACGCGCATCCGCAAGCGCACCAGCCACCTCACGATCACGCTCACGCCGAAGGAGTAGGTATGGGACAGAAGGTTCATCCCGAAGCGATGCGCGTGGGCTACATCCACGACTGGAAGTCGAACTGGTTCACCGAGCGCAACTTCGACGACTACCTCGCCGAGGACGTCGGGATCCGCGACCACATCCAGAACAAGCTCGCGCACGCGGGCCTGTCGGACATCACGATCCGCAAGGACGCCAACGAGGTCGAGGTCAACATCCACACGGCCCGGCCCGGCATCGTGATCGGCAAGTCCGGCTCGGAGGTCGACGCCCTGCGCCGCGACCTGCACCGGATGACGGGCAAGGCGATCAAGGTCAACATCCTCGAGATCAAGCGCCCCGAGCTCGACGCGAAGCTCGTCGCGCAGTCGATCGCCGAGCAGCTCCAGAACCGCGTCGCCTTCCGCCGCGCGATGAAGCGCGCGCTCACGAGCGCGATGCGCTCCGGTGCCAAGGGCTGCAAGATCCAGGTCGGCGGCCGGCTGGGCGGCGCGGAGATGGCGCGCACCGAGATGTACTCGGACGGCCGCGTACCGCTGCACACCCTGCGCGCCGACATCGACTACGGCTTCTACGAGGCCCGCACCACGTTCGGCCGCATCGGCGTCAAGTGCTGGATCAACAAGGGCGAGATCATGCCCGAGGGCTTCAGCGGCGTGGACCTGACCGACATGGACGCGGCGGGGCCGGGCGGCCGCGACGACCGCGACGGCGGGCGCGACCGCGGGCGCGGTCGCGGGCGCGGCGGCCGTGACGGCGG
>DASZDF010000514.1:0-4616 GCA_035942275.1 Solirubrobacteraceae bacterium
ACCCGATGATCCCGCCCGCGGCGGACCCCGGCCCGACCGTCGTGGTACATACGGGCTCGAGCGTGAGCCGGTCGACCGCGTAGTAGACCCCGTTCTTGGCGCCCTCGCCGACGAGGCGGCGGCCGGACGGGCCGTGGATGAGGTTGGGCGACGCGCCGAAGTCGACGTCCGGACCGAACGGGTTGTCGGCCGCGAACGTGTCGCCCTTCACCGCCGAGAAGTGACCGAGCATCGCGCCCGTCGCCGCGTCGAGCGAGAGGATCGCGTCGGTCGTCTCCGCGGCTTCGCCGTGGTACGCGTTGCCGGTGCCGACGTAGAGGCGGCCGGTGTCGGGGTCGATCGCGGGCGTCGACCACACGGGCCCTCCGTCGTGGTCGGGCGGGACGGTGAACGTCCGCCAGGGAACGGCCCCCGTCGCCGCGTCGAGCGCGACGACCGTGCCGCGCGCCGTCGAGTCGTCGCCGTTGGGGCCGGACGTCCCGATGTAGACCGTGCCCTTCCAGAACACGGGGCTGCCGTAGCACGACGCGCCGTTCTGCTCGGTGAGCACCGTGCTCCACCGCGGCGCGCCGTCGCGCAGGCCGAACGCCGCGAGGCGCGGGGCGTCGAGCACCGCGACGGGGACGTAGACGGCGCCTCCGCCGGGGGCGTCGAGGTCGATGGCGGCGCTGCCGTTGATCGGGCCGCCCGCGTCCGCGCTCCAGAGCTCCTTGCCGGTCTTCGCGTCGAGCGCATGGACCTTGCCGTCGAAGCTGCCCGCGACGACGACGCCGCCGGCGACGACGGGCGTGCCGGTGAAGTCGCCCTCGGCGACGGTGAACGTCCACGCGGGCGCGAGCTTCGCCACCTCCTCGCGCGTGGGGCCGTCGCTGCCCGCGTTGCGCGAGTTGGCGAGGTCGCGACCGTAGATCGGCCACTCCGCGGCGCCCGCCGGCGTTGCGGCGGCCCAGCCCGCGACGACCATCGCTCCCGTGGCGAGCGCGGTCGCTCGCCGCCCCTGCGTTCGAGCAAGCATGCGGTCGAGTGTGCCTGGTCACTGGCACTCTGACGGGAGGGAGCACCCGCGAATGACACCCCGGACTTTTTCCGGCCGGGGCGTCTACCCGCGCCGCTAGGGTGACCGCCCGTGTCCGCCGTGTCGGATCTGCAGCTCGACCTGGAGGTCTTCTCGGGGCCCTTCGACCTCCTGTTGACGCTGGTCCTGCGCGAGGAGGTCGACCTGCTCGAGGTGGAGCTGGCCGAGGTCGTGCTCGCGTACCTGGACCACCTCGAGTCGCGCGGCGAGCTGGACCTGGAGGCGACGACCGAGTTCCTCGTCCTCATCGCGGCGCTGCTCGAGCTGAAGTCGCGGCTCATGCTGCCGCGCGCCGACGACGACCTGCTCGACCTCGAGCCTTCGGAGGCCGCGGAGGAGCTGCTGGCGCGGATGCTCGAGGCGAAGCGGTACCGGTCCGCCGCCGACCACCTGCGGGAGCTGCTCGCGGCCGAGGAGGGCGTGCGGTACCGCAGCGCTCCGCCGCCGCCGTGGCTGCGGCGCGGCGGGCTCGACGAGCTGCCCGCGGGGGTCTACGCGCCGGAGCGGCTGGGTGCCGCGCTGGGTGGGCTGCTGCGCCACCCGCCGCAGGTCGACGTCACGCATCTCGGCCAGGTGCGCGTCAGCGTCGCGGAGCGGCTCGAGGTGCTGCGGCGGCTGCTGCGGCGGGGCGCGACGACGTTCGACGAGGCCGTGCGCGGGGCGGATCGCGTGACGGTCTGCATCACGCTCTTCGCGCTGCTCGAGATGTACAAGCAGGGCGAGGCGACGTGGGAGCAGTCCGAGCCGTTCGGCGAGATCGCGATCGTCGCCGGCGCGGAGCCGGCGCCGCGCGCGGAGGCCGCGGCCACGTGACCGACCTCGCCCGCATCGTCGAGGCCCTGCTGTTCCTGTCCCCGGAGCCGGTCGCGACCGAGGACCTCGCCTCCGCCTGCGACGTCTGGCCCGACGACCTCGCGCCGGTCCTCGAGGAGCTGCGCGCGGAGTTCGCGCCCGGCAGGCGCGGCCTGGTGCTGCGCGAGGTCGCCGGCGGATGGACGCTCGCGACCGACCCGCTCGCGGAGCCCGCCGCGCGGAGGCTGCTGGCCAAGCCGCGCACGCCGCCGCTCTCGCCGGCGCAGGCCGAGACGCTGTCGATCGTCGCCTACCTCCAGCCGGTCTCGCGGCCGGAGGTCGCACGGATCCGCGGCGTCGCGTCCGACTCGGCGACCGCGACGCTGCTCGAGCGCGGCCTGATCGAGGAGTCGGGCCGCTCGCAGTTCGGCGCCGTCCTCTACCGGACGACGCCGCTGTTCCTGAAGCTCTTCGGGCTCGGCTCCCGCGACGAGCTGCCGGATCCCACGCAGTGGGACCCGACCCCGGAGGAGCAGGGGGAGTTGCGGGACCGCCTGCTCAGGGCAGGCGAAGCGCGCGCGGGTGTGGGTCCCGCAGCGGCGCTCGGGGACGACTAGCCGCGGCTAGATGCTCGCGGAGCCCGAGAGGGCCTGGTCAAGGACGCCGGGGTCCGTGCCCTGCGTGAGCGAGGCGAGGCTTCCCAGGACGGTGATCGTCGGCGCGGCGTAGGCCTTCTTCTGCACAGTGTCCCCCTAGCCCGGGCAGCGGCGCCCGAGATCCAGTCGATTGAGGCGAAAGTATCAGCGTCGCGCGCCGGCTGCAACCACCTGCAGCGGTCGCGCGAACATCGTGAGGGCGTGCGTCTCCCAGAAGCTGAGCGGGCGCTGCGGGCGCGGGAACCAGTCGTCGCGGACGATGCCGGCGAGGAGGAGGTCGAGGTCGTCCTCCCAGCGCCGGGGGGGCGCGGCAGCGCCCATGGGGAGGTGGCCGCGGTCGGCACGGTCGAGGTTGAACGCCGGGACGTCGTCGCGGAGGGCGACCCGCAGGATCCGCTTCGTCCGGGCGGGATTGGGGCCGCCGAACAGCTCGGACGGGTGCCAGCGGAACGCGTGCTCGATCAGCTCGCGGGTGACGAACGGGAACGTCCGCCGCACGCCGAGCATGCTCGCGGCCTCCCAGTTCATCGCGATGTAGCCGTCGTGCTGCTCGAACGCGGCGCGCTGCTCGTGCCACCACTGCTCGTAGGCTGCTCGCACGTCCGGGTGCAGGTACTCCGGGAGGCTGCGGTGGAAGGGGATTCGGGGGCGGCCCGCCAGCACCTCGCCGCGGATGCGCGCCCAGCGGGCGGCGCCGCGCGGTCCGCCGGGGACGTCGCGCCACCCGCGGAGCAGCGCGAGCGCGCCGGTGTGCTCCGCCCAGTCGGGGATCCCGAGCTCGGCCCCGCAGTAGTTGTCGGCCGTCTCACCGCCGAAGAGCACGCGCACCTCCTGCTCGGCGGCGATGGACGGCAGCGCGCCCAGCGCGGGGTGCATGGCCGGCAGGACGGACGGCGGGGTCTGGGCGAGCAGCGCGAGGCGTGCGTCCTCCGCGAGGCCGCGGGTGTGGCGGCGACGGAACCCGAAGCGCTCGTCGAGGTGGTCGACGTAGCTCAGCTCGCGCTCGCGCGCCGCACCTTCGCCGCCGGTCAGCGTCAGCGTCGAGATCGGGCGCCCGAGCGTCCCCGCCGCGAGCGCGGCGAGCGCCGACGAGTCGACGCCGCCGCTGAGCGTGAGGAGGTTGCGCCCGGCGGGGTCGAGCTCGCGCTCGAGGGCCCGCAGCAGGTCGGCGCGCAGCTCGCGCGGGTGCTCGGGGGACGGCGCGAGCCGCTCGCCGCGCTGCGGTTGAGGATCCCAGTAGCGCACCAACCGCGGCGCTCGCCCGGGCTCGAGGACCGCGGCATGGCCGCGCGGGACGAGGGTGAGCCCCGCGAGGAGGCTGCGCGCGTACGGCATGAGGAGGCGGCCGGCCAGCCAGATCGCTGCGGTCAGCGGCTCGAGGCGCCACGGCTCGTCGAGCACCGCGACGAGGAGATCGAGACGGGTCGTGATCGCGATCCGCTCGCCGTCCACGCCGGCGTGGATCGGGACGCCGGCGCCGCAGGCGCGCACGGCGGTGGCCCCGTCGCGCTCGAAGCGGACGAACGTGAAGTCGCCGGGGAGCTCGGCCAGGCGGTCGGGCGGAAGCTGCGCCAGGCGCTCCGGGGCGGCGGCCGCGAGGACGACGTCGCGCCCGTCGGCGAACGCGAGCCCGGCGGCGCGGACGGCCGCCGGCTCCGGCTCGGACTCCGGGAGCGGCGCGGTCGCGGCGACCCAGCCCGGCGCCGGGGTCCAGACGTCGTCGCGCAGCTCCGGGTGCGCGCGCATGGCGCGCTCGACCGCCTCCACGACCGCCGGGTCGGGGTGGCGGACGGCGACGAGGTTCGCGCGCGGCGGCAGCGTCATGCCGCGGCGAGCGCCCCGAGGATCTCGGCGCCGAGGCTCACCGGAGGCGGGTCGGCCCACGGAAGCGTCGCGACCAGGACGGGCACGCGGGCCTCGAGCTCCGCCGCTCGGTGGAACTGCGCCGCCTGGGCGGACGGCGAGCGCCAGGAGGCGATGCGGGCCGACGTGGCGAGGACGGCCAGCGCGCGCACGCGCGGCGCCGGCTCGACCTCCACCCGAGCGGCGTCGCGCGCGAGCCGGGGGAGGACGATCGCGCGCAACGCCAGCAC
>DASZDF010000515.1:0-4606 GCA_035942275.1 Solirubrobacteraceae bacterium
GCGGACGCGGTCGAGGTCGTGCTCGATCGAGAACTCCGGCGTGTGGACGCCGATGACGACCAGCCCGTCGTCGCGGTACGCCTGCGACCACGCACGGACGTACGGCTCCTGCCGCAGCCAGTTGATGCACGTCAGCGTCCAGAAGTTGACGAGGACGACCCGCCCGCGCAGCTCATCAGGCGCGAGCGGCTCCGAGTTGACCCACCCGGTCGCCGCGTCGAGCGGGGGCATGTGCACGCGTCCGAGCACCTCAGATCACGCCGAGGCGACCCGGGAGTCGGACTCGGGCAGCGCGGCCGCCAGCTCCTTTCGCGACCGGATCTCCAGCTTCGCGAAGACCTTGTGCAGGTGCCACTCCACCGTCCGGGGGCTGAGGAAGAGCTGCGCGCCGATCTCGGGGTTCGACAGCCCGTCGCGGGCGAGGCGCGCGATCTGCCGCTCCTGCGGAGTCAGCTCGTCGCGCGTCTCGTCGGTCCGCCGGCGCACCGTCTCTCCGGTGGCCAGCAGCTCACCCCGGGCACGCTCCGCGAACGCCTGCATCCCGATCGCCTCGAACTGGTCGTACGCCGCGCGCAGCTGCCGGCGCGCGTCGACGCGGCGGTTCTCCCGCCGCAGCCACTCTCCGTAGACGAGGTGTGCGCGTGCCAAATCCGGCCGCAGCGGCGTACGCCCCAGCCGGTCGATCGCCTCGCGGAACGACTGCTCGGCGGCGTCGCCCTCGCTGAGCAGCGCCCGCGAGCGGGCGTACACGCCGAGCGCCCAGTCCGTCTCGCTGCTCTGCGTCTGCGCCTCGAGCCGCGCCAGAGCCGTCGCGGCGACGTCGGCGTTCCTGGTCCTCGCGGCCGCCTCGACCAACTCGATCGTCGCCCACATCGAGAGGAACATCTCCGGCGTCTCCTCGCTCGCGTCCGAGGCCGCGGCCGTCGCCTCCTCGTAGCGCCCCAGGCCGTTCATCAACACGGAGCGCGCCCAGCGCGCGTACTGCGCGGCGGCCCCCTGTCCACGTGCGATCGCCTCCTCGAGGATGTGGCCGATCAGCGTGGAGTCATCGGGCTCCCGGCCCCGGAATCCCGCCAGGGCGGTCTCGGCGAGCGCGGGCATGCGCGTTCCCGTCGCCTCCCTGACCGCGTGGATCTCCGCGGCAAGCGACGACGCGGTCGCGAAGTCGCCGGCCAGCGTGGCCGCCTGGCCGACCGCGTTGTCCGCCAGGCTGAGTACCTCGAGCGCTCCCAGGTCCCGCGCGAGCTGCAGCCCGCGGTTGCCGATCTCGAGGCAGTTGTCGTAGTCCCACACGACGTTCGCCGCCCGCGTCGCGAACCATCCCCATCGGATCATCTGCGGAGCGGAGACCTCGCTGCCGGCGAACGCGGCGATCGCCCGGCGGATCACGGGCGCCGCCGCTGCACGCCCTTCGGTGAAGATCAGCGCGAAGCCGTCCAGCAGGAGGTCCGCCGGGAGCGGAGGATCGGGCGGATCCGGCGCCTCCGCGACGACGCGAGAGACGTCGCGCATGGTGCCGCCGGGGCTCGCCAGCCGCCCCGCGATCAGCGCGGCGCTCCACGCCTCGAGGTACGTGTCGCGGCAGAGGCGGACGTCGAGGCTCTCGAGCTTCCTCGCCGCGCTCAGCAGCAGCAGCGAGGCGTCGCCGCCGGGCCGGTGGCGGGAGACGACCTGGGCACGGAGAAGATCGACCCGGGCCAGACCGAGGTCGTCGAGCGGTCCTGCCGCCGCCACCGCCAGCAGCCGGGTGGCCGTGTCGAACGCTCCCGCTCCGAGGCTGGCCTCGGCGGCCGCGATCGCCCTCTCCGCGCGGCGCGCGGGATCGCTCGTCAGCGCGACCGCACGCCGCAGGAACGCGGCGGCGGCTGCGAGGCCGCCGCGCGCCTGGGCCCGGTGCGCCGAGCGCTCGAGCTCGTGCGCGACCTCCTCGTCGGGCCCGGCGGCCGCTGCCGCCAGATGCCACGCGCGTCGATCCGGATCGACGTCGCGATCGGTGACCTCGGCAAGCGCAAAGTGGGCCGCGCGGCGCTCCGGCGCGTCGGCCGACCGGTAGACGGCCGAGCGGGCCAGGGGATGGCGGAACGTCACGCGCTCCTCGACCGACAGCAGGCCGTCCGTGCCGTCGACCGCCGACAGCTCGACGTCGAGTCGCTCGCACGCGCGCTGCAGCAGCAGCGGATCGCCGACCGGCTCGGCGGCCGCGACGAGCAGCAGCCGCCGCGCGTCCGGCGGAAGCCCCGCGACCCGCCGGATGTAGCTGTCTTCGATCCGCTTCGCGAGGTCGCGCGCCTCCGGCATCCCGAACCCGCCCGCGAGCTGCGTCGGCGTCAACCCGAGCGGCAGCTCGAGCAGGGCGAGGGGGTTCCCGTGCGTCTCCGCGATGATGCGATCCCGGACCCGCTCGTCCAGCGGGAAGCGCACCGCCGACGCAAGGAGCGCGCGCGCGTCGCCGTTGCGCACGCCGTGCAGCTCCAGCTCGGGCACGCGCTGAAGCTCCTGGCCCGGCTCGCGTGCGGCGAACACGATCCCGACACGCTCGGCGAGGAGGCGGCGGGCGACGAAGGCGAGCGTGAGCGCCGACGCGTGATCGAGCCACTGCGCGTCGTCGACGAGACACAGCAGCGGACGCTCGTCGGCGACCTCCGAGAACAGGGTCAGGACGGCCAGCCCGACGAGGAAGCGATCGGGGGCGGCGCCGACGTCGAGACCGAACACGACCTCGAGCGCCTGGCGCTGCGGCGCCGGAAGGCGCGGGAGCCGGTCGAGCATCGGCGCGCACAGCTGATGCAGGCTCGCGAACGCGAGCTCCATCTCGGACTCCATCCCCATCCCCCGCACCACGGCCACGTCCGACGCCGAGTCGGCGAGCTGGTCCAGGAGCGCCGTCTTGCCGATCCCCGCCTCGCCGCGGAGGACCAGGCAGCGACTCTGGCCCCGCCGTATGTCCGCGACCAGCCCGTCGAGCGCGGCGCTCTCGTCTGCTCGTCCGAGGAGTCGCATCACGGAACCCTCCCAGGATACACCGCCGCTGCCTAGTCCACGTCAGGAGGCGCCAGGGATCCGACCCGGGGCCCCACGGGCGCGAGCGCGCGACGCGCCGGGCGACGCTTGCGGGCATGACCGACCGAACGCCGGACACGATCGTCCTCATCCACGGCCTGTGGATGACGCCGCGCAGCTGGGAGCACTGGGTCGCCCGGTACGAGAGCCGCGGATTCAAGGTCCTCGCGCCGGCGTGGCCGGGGCTGGAGGGCGAGGTCGAGGCGCTGAACGCCGACCCGTCGCCGATCGCCGACCTCGAGGTGACGGCGATCGTCGACCACTACGAGCGCATCATCCGCGAGCTTCCGGCGCCGCCGATCGTGATGGGGCACTCGTTCGGCGGGACGTTCACGCAGGTGCTGCTCGACCGGGGCCTCGGCGCGGCCGGCGTCGGCATCGCGTCCGCGACGGTCAAGGGCATCCTCGACTTGCCGCTGTCGACCCTGAAGTCGACGTCGCCGGTCCTGGCGAACCCGCTCAACCGGCACAACGCCGTGGGGCTCACGCAGAAGGAGTTCCACTACGCGTTCGCCAACACGCTGGACCGCGAGGAGTCCGACGCGATCCACGCGCGCTACCACGTGCCGGGGTCGAGTCACGTCCTCCGCGAGGGCGCGTTCGCCAACCTGCACCGTCACCCGGCGACGGAGGTCGACTTCGACCGGCCCGACCGCGCGCCGCTGCTACTCGTGGCCTTCGGAGAGGACCACATCGTGCCGCCCAAGGTCGCCCGCCACAACGCCGAGAAGTACAAGAGCGGCCTGGTGGAGTTCATGGAGTTCCCGGACCGCCCCCACTTCCCCGGCGTCGCCGGGTGGGAGGACGTCGCCGACCGCGCGCTCGAGTGGGCGACCGCGAACGCCGGCGCGCGCGGCGCGACCGTCGCCTGACCGGCCCTCAGGAGGAGGCGACCTCGGACTCGGAGCTGGGCAGCGCGCCGGGCAGGTCCCAGCGGGACCGGATGCCCAGCTTCGTGAACACCTTGCGCAGGTGCCACTCCACGGTGCGCGGGCTGAGGAAGAGCCGCGCCGCGATCTGGGGGTTCGACAACCCGTCGCGGGCCAGCCGCGCGATCTGGCGCTCCTGCGACGTCAGGTCGTCGCGCGTGTCGAGCGTCCGCTTGCGGGCCTTCGCGCCGGTGGCGAGGAGCTCCTTGCGGGCGCGCTCGGCGAACCCGTCCATCCCCATCGCCGCGAACTGGTCGTGCGCCGCGCGGAGCTGGACGCGGGCGTCGACGCGGCGCCGCTCGCGGCGCAGCCACTCCCCGTAGAGCAGGTGTGCGCGCGCCGCGTCCAGCCGCATCCGGCAGCGCCCCAGGCGCTCGAGCGCCTCGCGGTAGAGCTCCTCGGCGCCGGCACCGGTGCTCAGGAGCGCGCGTGAGCGCGCATCGACCCCGAGCGCCCAATCGGTCTCGGCGGCGCGCGCGATGTCGGCGAACCGACCGGCGGCCTCGGCGGCGGCCTGCCCTTCACCGAGGCGGGCCGCGGCCTCGATCAGCTCCACCATCCCCCAGGACGCGGCACCGCTGTTGGTCGGGCAGTCGACCGCCGCCCGAGCCGCCGCA
>DASZDF010000516.1:0-1596 GCA_035942275.1 Solirubrobacteraceae bacterium
GACGAGCGTGAAGAGGATCGCGTCGAGCCGGTCGAGCGCGCCGCCGTGCGCGCCGAAGAGGCGCCCGGTGTCCTTCGTGCCCGCGTCGCGCTTGATGAACGACTCGAAGAGGTCGCCGACCGGCGCGGCGAGCGCGACGCCGATGCCGAGGAGCAACGCGTCGGTGCCCGACAGCCAGTCCTGGTAGAGCCCGGCGATCCACACGGCCAGGACCGCCGTGACGATCCCGGCGGCCAGGCCCTCGACGGTCTTGTTCGGCGAGAGGCGGGGCGCGAGCTTCTGGCGCCCGAGGGCGCGCCCGCCGAAGTACGCCCCGGTGTCCCCCACGAACGTGCCGACGAGGACGTCGGCGAGGATCCCGCCGCCGTGCGGCAGCTCGCGGAGCATCACCGCGTGCGCGATCGCGACGCCGACCCACGTCACGCCGAGCAGCACGACCGCCATCCCGAGCGTCCCCCCCTCGATCGACGGGCCGGCGATCGTCAGGAGGAAGACCAGCGCGACCGTGGCCGCGAGCGCCAGCAGGACGTGCGACTGGTCGCCCGCCTGCGCGGCGACGACGAGGCCGATGAAGCCGATGAACCCCGCGAGCCGCGCGGGCCGCAGGTCGGCGTACATCGCGTACAGCTCGTGCAGGCAGATGAGGCCGAGCAGGATGGCTCCGGCGGCGAAGATCCAGCCGCCCGACGCGACGATGAAGATCGCGAAGATGACCGCGGGGATGCCTGCCGCGACCCGGGCGCCGAGGTCGGAGGTCTGCCGCCGCGGCTGCCGGCGCTGGGGAGGCCGGCGCGCCTGCGGCACGTCAGCGGCCCCCGAAGCGGCGCCGGCGGGCGTCGTACTCGGCCAGCGAGGCCTCGAACGACTCGCGGCTGAAGTCGGGCCACAGCTCGTCGCGGAAGACGAGCTCGGAGTACGCGGTCTGCCACATCAGGTAGTTCGACAGGCGCCGCTCGCCGCTCGTGCGGATGACGAGGTCGGGGTCGTGCATCTCGGGCGCGTACAACAGCCGCGCGAACGCCTCCTCGCCGCCGCCGTCGTACCGCTCGGCGGCGTCGACGATCTCCGCCCGGCCGCCGTAGTTGAACGCGACGAACATCGTGATCCGCTCGTTGCCGGCCGTCAGCGACTCGGCCCAGTCCATCTTCTCGACCAGCTCCGGGTCGACGCCCTCGCGCCGGCCGACGAACCGCATCCGCACGCCCTCGTCGTGCAGCTCCGGCGTCTCGCCGTCGATGCGCCGGCCGAACATCCTCATGAGCCCATCGACCTCGTCCGGCGACCGGCGCCAGTTCTCCGTCGAGAAGGAGTACACGGTGAGCTCCTCGATCCCTAGCTCGACCGCGTCGCGCAGCCGGGCCTTCACGACGTCCGCCCCCGCCTCGTGCCCGGCGAGCACGGGGAGGCCCTGCTGAGTCGCCCATCGCCCGTTCCCGTCGGTGATGATGGCGACGTAGCGAGCGCCGCTCACACTTCCATGATCTCGGCTTCCTTGCCCTTCAGGATGCCGTCGAGCTCGGCGATCTTCTCGTCGGTCAGCTTCTGCAGCTCGGCCTCCGCACGGCGCTCGTCGTCCTCGCCGATCTCGCTCTCGTT
>DASZDF010000517.1:0-2151 GCA_035942275.1 Solirubrobacteraceae bacterium
GGCGCGGGACGCTCCGCCGGCACGGGCGGTGGCCGCAGCGGAACGCGGCGGCGGCCTCCTCGCGGCGCTGCTCCGAGCGGCGGCGGTGGTGGGTGGCGGAGGAGGGTGAGGGGGTCGACGTAGGCGGTTCGGCTTCCCGCCCGACGCGCGCCGAGTTGGAGGTGGGAGGCGAGAACGGTCCCGATCGGGTGGCCGGCTCGCACGCGGTCCCCTCGGGCGACCGCGACCGTCCCCAGCTCGAGGTAGGTCGCGACGAGCGGGCCGCAGGCGACGGTGACGACGCGGGCGCGACCGGGCACGCGGCCCGCGAAGCGGACGGTGCCCGGACAGGCGCTCCGCACCCGCGCGCCGGCGGCCGCCGCGATGTCGATCCCGCGGTGCTGACCGGGCACGAACGGGTTGGACCCGACCGCGAACGGCGTCAGCACCCGCCCGTGCAGCGGCCACCGCCATGCCTCTCCATGCGCCGGTGAGACGAGGGCCAGGAGGAGGGCGAGGACGAGCATGGGATCGACGTTGCCGGGGCGGGGCGCGGGTGTGGGCCGGCGGGCGTGAATCGGCGCACGGTCTGCGCGGAGACGTGACAACGTGCGCGCGATGCATGCGACTCCCGCCGCCCAGCCGCCCCAGCGGGTCTGCCCGCACTGCTCGTCGATCGCCCGGACCGGCGAGGCCCGATGCCCGTTCTGCCGCGGCTCCTACCGGCGCCGCTCGGCGCTGCCCGCGTACCTCGCCGCGCTCGTGCTCGGCGTCGGAGCGACGCTCGGCGGCGTCGCCCTGATGCTCCAGTCCTTCGGCGACTCGCTCGCCCGCGAGCTGGAGGAGCAGGTCGACGTCGTGCAGCGCGACTTCGACCGCGACGTCCGCCGCCTCGAGCGCAAGATCGAGGAGGAGCTCGACCGCCGGCTCCCCGCACCGGAGGCCCCCTAGGACCCGAAGTACTCTGCGGGGCTGACCATGGAGACCCACCTCGCCGACAGCCACGACCTGATCCGCGTGCACGGCGCGCGCGTGAACAACCTCAAGGACGTCAGCATCGAGATCCCGAAGCGCCGGCTGACGGTGTTCACCGGCGTCTCCGGCTCGGGCAAGAGCTCGCTGGTGTTCGGCACGATCGCCGCCGAGTCGCAGCGGCTGATCAACGAGACCTACAGCGCCTTCCTGCAGGGCTTCATGCCGACGCTCGCGCGGCCCGAGGTCGACGTCCTCGAAGGGCTGACCACGGCGATCGTCGTCGACCAGCAGCGCATGGGCGCCGACGCCCGCTCCACCGTCGGCACCGCCACCGACGCCAACGCGATGCTGCGCATCCTCTTCAGCCGGCTCGGCCGGCCGCACATCGGCCCGCCGGGCGCATTCGCCTTCAACGTCCCCTCGGTGCGCGCTAGCGGCGGGATCACGATCGAGCGCGGCGACGGCAAGACCCAGACCAAGAAGGCCACCTACAACCGCCTCGGCGGCATGTGCACCCGGTGCGAGGGCCGCGGCTCGGTCACCGACTTCGACCTGACCGCGCTGTACGACGACACCAAGTCGCTCGCCGAGGGAGCGCTCACGATCCCCGGGTACAGCATGGACGGCTGGTACGGCCGCATCTTCCGCGGCTGCGGCTTCTTCGACCCGGACAAGCCGATCCGCAGGTTCAACAAGCGCGAGCTCCACGACCTGCTCCACAAGGAGCCGACCAAGATCAAGGTCGACGGGATCAACCTGACCTACGAGGGCGTGATCCCGAAGATCCAGAAGTCGATGCTCGCCAAGGACGTCGACTCGCTCCAGCCGCACATCCGCGCCTTCGTCGAACGCGCGATCACCTTCAGCGTCTGCCCCGAGTGCGACGGCACCCGGCTCAGCGAAGCGGCCCGCTCGTCGAAGATCGAGGGGATCAGCATCGCCGACGCGTGCGCGATGTAGATCACCGACCTGGACGAGTGGGTGCGCCGCCTCGACGAGCCCTCGGTCGCGCCGCTGCTCGACGCGCTGCGCCACACGCTCGACTCGTTCGTGGAGATCGGGCTGGGCTACCTCTCGCTCGACCGGCCCTCCGGCACGCTCTCGGGCGGCGAGGCGCCGCGCACGAAGATGATCCGCCACCTCGGGTCGTCGCTGCCCGACGTCACGTACGTCTTCGACGAGCCCACCACGGGCCTG
>DASZDF010000518.1:0-4920 GCA_035942275.1 Solirubrobacteraceae bacterium
GTGCCGGCCGGCGCCCCAGCAGGTCGACCAGCGCGAGCGGCTCGGCGACCGCGCGCGCCCGCGCCCGCGCCTCCTCCCGCGACGCGCCGCGCGCCCGCAACCCGAACGCGATGTTGTCCTCGGCGGAGAGGTGCGGGAAGAGCGCGAAGGACTGGAAGACCATCGCGACGCGCCGCTGCGACGGCTCGACCGCCGTCACGTCGCGGTCGCCGATCCGCACGACGCCCGCGTCGGGGGACTCGAGGCCCGCGACGACGCGCAGCGCGGTCGACTTCCCCGACCCCGACGGGCCGAGCACCGCCACGAGCTCGCCAGGCTCGACACGGAGCGAGAGCGACGCCAGGCCGACCGCGCCGTCCTCCCACGCCTTGTCGATCCCCTCGAGGGAGAGCCCGGCCGCGCTCACCCTCGGCCCAGCAGCGGCCGCGTCTCGCGGTCGATCCGCTCGATGGCCTCGTCGAGGGACAGGTCGCCGTAGTACAGGCGCTCCAGCGCGAGGTCGGCGGCGTCCTCGGCCTCGGTCCAGCTCGCGTCGGTCGGCAGGCGCTTGATGCGCGGGATCGCGTCGAGGAACACCTGCGACGAGACGGGCGGCTTCGACGGGTCGAGGAACTCCGGCGACCGCGCGATCGCGCGGCGCGACGGCACGATCCGCCCCGACCGCGCGAGCAGCCGCTGCCCCTTCTCGCCCGCGGCGTACTCGACGAAGGCCGCCGCCGCCTCCGCGTTGCCGCCCTTCGCGACGCAGTACGCATCGCTGTGCAGCACCGTGAAGTTCTCCTCCGCACGCGGGAAGGCGGCGACGTCCCACTCGAAGCCCTCGATCGTGCGGAACGACGGCACCTCGCGGCGCGAGCTCATGAACATCCCGAGCGACCCGTCGATGAACCGCTCCTCCAGCGAGCGCGACTCGGCCTCCTTCGCCGTCGGCGAGAACCCGGCCCGCCGCAGCTCGACGAGCCGCGCGAGGCCGCGCCGCGCCTCGGGCGTGTCGAGCGTGAACCGCGTCGGGTCGTCGGTGCGGTCGACGACCTCGCCGCCCGCCGCCCACACGAACGCCGACGCGCGCACGATGCCGGGCTCCACACCGATGCCGTACTGCTCGCCCTGCGTCAGCGCCCGCGCCGCGCGCACGAGCTCGTCGTGCGTCCAGTCCTTGGCCGGCCTCTCGAGGCCGGTGCGCTCGAACGCGTCGACGTTGTAGTAGACGACGAGCGATGAGACGTTCTGCGGGACGCACTGCGTCCGGCCGTCGACGGTGAACGCCTCGACCGGCTGCGGGTAGAAGTCGTCGGCCTCGAGCTGCGGCGGGACGACGACGCTGCGCTCCGCGTAGCCGCCGAAGTTGCGGTAGTTGATGAGGAAGACGTCCGGCGGGTCGCCGCCCGCGAACGACGTCAGGAGCTTCGCGAGGTGCGCCTCGCGGTCGGGGATCTCGACGAGCTGCACCTCGCGGCCGGTGTCCTTCGCGTAGTCGCGGACAAGGTCGCGGTAGGCCTTCAGCTCCTCGGCGTCGCCGAAGAGCTGGAAGCGGATCTTCCCGTCGGCGCCGCCGCCTCCGTCGTCGCCGCACCCGGCGAGCAGCACGGCCAGCACGGTCAGGACGATCAGCGCCCGAGCCATCCGGCCTCCCGCGTGTTCTGCAGGAACCTGCGCTGCACGAGCGCGAACGCGATCACGGCCGGCAGCGTGGCAACGAGCGCCGCCGCAAGGACGACCGGGAACCCGGTCGGGCCGACCGCCGCCAGCGAGTGCACCCCGAGCGGCAGCGTCGCGCGGTCGGGGTCGTTGATGAACAGCAGCGGGTCGATGAAGTTGCCCCACGTCGTCACGAAGGCCAGCGCGCCGACGGCGAACGTCGTCGGCCGCACGAGCGGCGAGGCGACGCGCCACCACAGGCCGAAGGCGCCCAGGCCCTCGAGGCGCCCGGCGTCGATGAGGTCGCGCGGCACGCGCCGGTAGGACCAGTAGAAGAGGAGCACGTAGAACGGCGACATCCCGAGCAGTGCGGGCGCGATGAGCGGCACCCACGTGTCGACGAAGCCGAGCGAGCGGAAGATGACGAACCGCGGCAGCCAGAGCGCGGCGAGCGGGACCATCAGCAGCACGAGCGACAGGCCGACCGCCAGGCGCCGCGCCTTCGCGGGCAGCAGCACCATCCCGAACCCCGCCCACGACGCGACGACGACCGCGATCGGCACGGCGATGAGCGCCACGATCGCGGAGTTGAGGAAGAGGCGCCCGAGGCGGACGAGGTCGAACGCCCGCTCGATCGCCGCGGTCGTCACCGGGTCGGGGACGAGCGCGAAGGTGTCCGTCGGCAGCAGGCCGGGCTCGCGCAGCGCCCCGCTGACGAGGAACGTCAACGGGGCGACGAAGAGGAGCGCGACGAGCAGCGCGCCGAGCGATCTGGCCGTCGACACGCGCGCAGAGGTTAGGGCGCGGAGGGGGTGCGGGCGCTACTCGTCCCCGTGGCCCGGCTCGGCCATCGCGCGGTGCGCGGCGGCCTTCGCGCTGTCGGGCAGGAAGCGGCTGCCGCGGCCCTGGAGCTTCGTCATCAGCGCCGCCGACTCCACGCGCTCCTTGCCCGCCATCAGCGCCTCGAACCCGTCGCGCGCGACGTCCGCCGGGTCGTCCTTCTTGTCGCTCGAGCCCACCCGCGTGTCGAGCAGATCGGCGCGCTCGAAGAACTCGGTCTCCGTCGGCCCCGGCATGAGCAGGGTGATCGTGACGCCGGTGTCCTCCAGCTCGTTGCGGATCGCGAGGGCGAAGGACTGCACGAACGACTTCGACGCGTTGTAGACCGCGTGGAAGGAGCCGGGCATGCGGCGCCGATCGACGACGTCACGAGGATGCGGCCCTCGTCGCGGGTGACCATGTCGCGCACGACGAGCTTCGCCAGGTGGACCGTGGAGCGGACGTTCAGGTCGATCAGCCGCAGCTCCTTGTCGAGCTCGGTGCCGGTGGCGAACGCGCCGCCCGCCCCGATCCCGGCGTTGAGGGCGAGCGCATCGACCGGGCGGCCGGCCGCGGTGATCCGCGCGTAGAGCTGCTCGACGCCCTCGGGCGTCGCGAGGTCGGCCTGCACGGTCTCGACGGCCGCGCCGAGCGCCTCGACCTCGCGCGCCGCGGGCGCCAGCTCGGCGTCCTCCGCGTTGACGATCAGGTCGAAGCCGTTGGAGGCGAGCCGCTCGAATCGTGCGGCGTTCGCGCCTAGCCGTCGAGGCTCTTGAGCAGCGGCAGCGGGTCGATCGCCTCGCCGCCCTCGTACCAGCCCGGCGCCGTCCACTGCTCGAAGTGCAGGTGGCAGCCGCTCGCGCGGCCGGTGTCGCCGACCTTGCCGACCGGGTCGCCGGCGCGGACGAGGTCGCCGACCTTCACCGGCGCCGGCGCCTGGAGGTGCATGTACGCGAAGCTCGCGCCGTCGGAGGTCTGGAGGACGACGTAGTTGCCGGCGCGGCCGTGGGATGCGCGGTGCTGGACGGTCGCGTCGTAGAGCGCGACGAGCGGGGTGCGGCACTTGGCGAACACGTCCTGCCCGCCGTGGCCGCGGCCGCCGCCGAAGCGGTTGGTCTCGGTGCCGTAGCGGTGAGGGCCGGCGATCGGGAAGACGCCGGCGCCGGGGTCGACCGCCGCGCGGGGGAGGGCCTCGCGCGTCACCGTGAGCGACTGCGAGGTGACGTCCCTGCCGCCGTCGCCCGCGACCGCGATCGGGCCGGAGCGGGCGCTCTGCGGCACGACGACCTCGAGGGCCTCGTCGTCGGTGCGCCGCGGCCGGGTGACACGGTCGTCGCGCCGGCCGGGCCCGCCGACGAACCGTACCCGCTCGATCGTGGCGAGCGACTCGCCGGCGAGCGTCAGGCGCGCGCCGCGGGCGCACTCCCACACGGTCTCGTCCTCGCAGACCGCGGCGATCACCTCGGGCTCGTCGGGCACGGCGGCGCCGCCCGTGCTGCCGCTCGCGGCGCCGGCCGCAGCGGGCACGGCGAGGCACGCGAACGCCACGGCGAACGAGATCCTCCGGAAGATCGACAGCGACAAGTGCGGCTCCTCGGTTGTGAGGCGCCTACGAGGTGAGCTGACGGGCTCGCGCTGCATACGCAGCGCTAGGACACGATCACGCGTCCATTCGCCCCAACGAACTGGTTCCCCCGTCCGCGATCCGAGGACCGCGGTTCGGCGCCATATCTCTACGGCGCGGCGGAGAGTAGCGCAGCGTTATGACGACGCGCGTCGCCGGGCCCGCGCCGCGTGCGACGATGCCGTGCAGTGCTGCGCATCTCCCTCGCGATCGGGATGGTCCTCCTCGCGGCCGGCTGCGGCGGCGGGGACGAGAAGGACGAGCCGGCGCTGGCGGTCACGTTCGCCGTCGACGGCGCGCAGCCGGGCCCGACGGTCGACGCGCTGAAGGCGCGCGCGACGGCCTTCGACGTGGAGCTCGGCGTCCGGGAGACCGGCGAGGGCCGCATCGAGGTCACGAGCGACGACGATCGCGTCGACGCGCGCGCGGCGATCGCGCGCCTCACCGCGCCCGGGCGCCTCGCGTTCTACGACTGGGAGGCGAACGTCATCGGGCCGCGCGGCCGCCCCGCTCCGGCCGACCGCGAGGTCACGGGCGGCGAGGCGGCCGGCGACGCCGCGTCGATCACCCTGTACGAGG
The DNA here is from genome assembly GCA_035942275.1 of Solirubrobacteraceae bacterium. Classification (GTDB taxonomy): domain Bacteria; phylum Actinomycetota; class Thermoleophilia; order Solirubrobacterales; family Solirubrobacteraceae; genus CADCVT01. Next base: position 4,661 of record DASZDF010000518.1, read on the forward strand.
CCGTCGAGCGGGCGGCGAAGCGGCCCGCCCGGAGCGACGGCGACAACTCCCACGAAGGCCTCTTCTACGTCGTCGACGACGACAGGCGCTCCGCGGCGGGGCCGTTCCTGTCGGCCGAGGCGGTGGAGCGCGCCGCCCGCGGGCGCCGCGCCGTGAAGGTCGAGCCGGGGACGGTGATCCTCCGCTCGCCACAGGAGGAAGGCATCGACCCCAAGAGCGACGCCTGGTACGTGCTCGAGGACGACGTCGCGCTCGACGGC
>DASZDF010000519.1:0-4520 GCA_035942275.1 Solirubrobacteraceae bacterium
GTTCAGGCTCACGTCGACGTCGGTGACGACGCCGCCCTGAGTCACCGTTTGCGTCAGCGGATACCGGTCGGCGATGTCGCCGCGGACGCCGGGGACGAGCGTGTCGACCGGCTCGGTCACGAGCGTGAGCGACCAGCCGGAGCCGATCCTGCCCACCTTGTCCGTGCGGTCGTCGATGACGTACAGGCTCCACTGGCCGTTCGGCAGCTCGCGCTCGAACCGGTCGAGGTCCGCGACGGTGTCGAAGTCCGACGTGTTCGGCCACGAGTCGAGGCCCGGATGGTTGGCGGGCGCGTAGACGCCCTGGTCGCACGGGCCGGTGTCGGGGATGTCGCCGGCGCCGGCGCGCTCGAAGATCGTCAGGTTCACGGACTCGTGCGGCGTCGCGCCGCATGCGTCCGCGAAGACGATCGCCTTCTCTCCCGACGGCGCGACGAGCAGGACGTCGACGTCGGCGGGCCGCTCGTGCTCGAAGCCCCGCAGCGTGACGGCGACGTCGGTGACCCGTCCGGTGCGGCCCTGGACGGAGACGGACGACGGGTACGGAGACGCCTTGCCCTTCGCGTCCATCTTGATCGGCGTGAAGTTCGCGTAGCTCTCCGACGCCGCGGAGGCGGTCGCCGAAGCGACCGCCATCGCGGCGAGCAGCGCCACCAGGCAGCTGATGCCGTTGCGGAGCACGATCAGCCGCGCGGGCTGATCGTGATCACGACGTACTCCGACGGGCCCTCGAACGTGCCGTCGGTCGCGACGTTGCTCGACTCGTAGAGCTCGCGCAGCTCGGCGCGGCACTCGTCCCACGTTCCGGCCGCCTGGAGGCGCTCGCGCGCCTTGATCATCGGGCCGTAGCGCTCCTCGAAGAGCGTCGTGAAGGCGTCGACCGAGGGGGAGCGGAACGGGTTCGTCGCGCGCTCGAACCCGAGGTCGACGTCGTGCCCGGCGAACAGCGCGCGCACGTGGTCCTCGTCGCCCCACAGCGGCGGCGGCGACGCGAACGCGGGCGGGGGCGGGAGGTGGCGGCCGACGATCTTCAGCAGCCGTCCGATGAGCCCGCCGGGCGTCCAGTTGACGAGCGCGATAGCGCCGCCCGGCGCGCAGACGCGGACGAGCTCGTCCGCGGTCACCTGGTGGCGGGGCGCGAACTGGATGCCGAAGACCGACATGACGCGGTCGAACGACGCGTCGTCGAACGGCAGCGCCTCCGCGTCGCCGGTGACGAACGCGACGTCGAGGCCGAGGCCGGCCGCACGCGAGCGCGCGATGTCGAGCAGCTCGGGGACGAGGTCGAGGCCGGTGACGTGGGCGCGGGCGCCGGCCGCGACGAGCGCGGCGTTGCCGGAGCCGGTCGCGACGTCCAGGACGCGGTCGCCTGCGGTCACGCCGGCGGCGGCGACGGCCGCGGCGGGCGGGCCGACCGCGATGTGCGCGGCGATGGCGGGGTAGTCGCCGCTGGCCCAGAGCGCGCGGTGCGCATCCTTCAGCTCGGCGACGGGGTCGATCGTGTGTGTGTGGTTCATGGCGGCGACGCTGACGCCGCCACCCTTCGCCAACCCTGCACGAACCCTGCCGGGGCCGATCTCCGCGCTTTGCGATCCTCGTGGGGGCATGGCCGTCCCGCGCATCCGCCCGACCACCACGACCCGGCACTCCGACGAGGTCGAGGTCTACCACCGCACGTACACGACGCTGCTGCGCTCCTCGGGCGAGACGTGGCTGCGCGTCCTCGAGCCCGCGCACCGCGCGATGCGGTCGAGCCTGCACGCGCTCGCCGACTCCGACGACCTCGACCTCGGCGCGTTCATCTACGCGAGCCGGCGCCTTCCCGCCGACGCGTTCCGGGCGGAGCGGATCGTGCTCGGGCAGGAGGCGGTGCAGTTCGCGCGCGCGGGCATCGGGCCGCTCGCCGAGTGGACGCCCCTCGAGGCGCCCGCCCGCCGGCGCCGCTGGTACGCCGACGGGGAGGGGACGCTCGCCGTCCTGCTCGCGAGCGCGTCCGACCTCGACGACCTCGTCCCGACGCTCGTGGCCTACCAGCTCGAGTGGAACAAGCTGCACCGCGGCCTCATCGCCCATCCCGACCTCCCGCCCGAACCGGCCGCGTGCTCGACCGTCCTCGGCGGGGCCGAGAGCGACTGGGAGCGGCTGTTCGACGCGCTCGGAGCGACGCTCGACGACATCCGTGCGCGGGCGCTAGACCTGCGCGTCCGGATGCTCGGCGGCAGCGCGGTCGGCTACGCGCGCATGACCCGCCGCTGGTGGTCACCGGTGCAGGCGACGCTCGCCGAGCTCGGCGCCGACGACCGCCCGCTGTACGTCGTCTCCTCCAACGCGCACTCGCTCGCGAACCTCCTCACCGGCGTCCCGCGGACGCACGAGGCCGAGGTCGTCGAGTGGGTGGAGCGCGAGGCCCCGCCCGACCTGCGCGCCGAGCTCGCGCGCTTCCGCGAGCAGCGCGCGCGGGGGTCGTGGGAGAACTTCCTCTACTACTGCGGACGCGAGGCGCTCGAGCCGCGCGGGGCGGAGGAGCGCGCGGCGGGCGTCACCCACCTCTCGAGCACGGCGGCGATGCGGGTGAGCGCGCAGGTCATGCCGCTCGACCGGCTGCGTCCCGAGCTGTTCGACCCGCGCCTCGGCGACGTCGACGCCGACGCGCTCGCGGCGGCGCGCGGCGTGATCGTCAACATCGAGTACCCGCTCGGCCTCGCGGCGTACAACATCCTGCGCGAGATCACGACGGCGTCGGACACGCTGCGCGGCGTCTACGTCCTCGGCAAGGCGGCGACGCTCAACGCCGCGGTCGGCGACGTGATGATCTCGAGCGTCATCCACGACGAGCACTCGGGCTCGACCTACTGGCTCGACAACGCGTTCTCCGTCGAGGACATCGCGCCGTACCTCGTCTTCGGCTCGGGCCTCGACAACCAGCGCGCGGTGACGGTGCGTTCCACGTTCCTGCAGAACCGCGAGTACCTCGACCTCTACTACCGCGACGCGTTCACGGTCGTGGAGATGGAGGCGGGGCCGTTCTGCAACGCCGTCTACGAGATCGCGGACGTCGACCGGCACCCGACCGGCGAGGCGGTGAACTTCGCCAAGCTGCCGATCGACCTCGGGATCATCCACTACGCGTCCGACACGCCGTACACGCAGGCGCGCACGCTCGGGGCGCGCGGGCTCTCCTACTACGGGATGGACTCGACGTACGCGTCGAGCGTCGCGATCGCGCGCCGGATCCTCTCGCTCGAGGGCGCTCTGAAGGGTTAGCCGCGGCTTTGCCCGCGCTTTGCCGGGCGCGGCGCACACTCGGCGCCATGAAGAAGCTCACGACGCTGACCGTCCTCGTGGCGGTCGCCGCACCCGCCGCCGTCGCCCCGGCCGCCTCCGCCCGGGAGTTCGAGGGAACCGTCGTCGCGATCAACCGCGACGCCCGCACGTTCAGCCTGCGCGACGAGGGCCGCACCGTGCGCATCAAGGTCACGAGCCGCACGCGGTACGAGCGCCTCGCCGGCTTCTCCGCGCTGCGGCGCGGGATGACCGGGATCGAGGCCATCGCGCGCCGCGCCGACGGTCGCTGGGTCGCGTCGCTCGTCGAGCGCTCGGGACGCGACGGCGGCGGTGGGGGCGACGACGACCGCTAACGCACCGGCAGCGTCGCCCGCAGCTTCGTCAGGGTGGCGGTGAACGTCGTCGGGCTGGGGCCGTACGTCGGCTCGTCGCGGCCGACCAGCTCGACGACGACACGGCGGCCCCTGGCGAACCGCCACCCGTTGCCGTCGAGCGTGAAGCGGAAGCCGCCCTTCTGGTCGTCCGCCAGTCGGTAGGCGCCGCGGGTGATCAGGAGCTGCTCGCCCGTGCGCGGGTTCAGGTCCCACAGGCGGGCGACGATCTGCCCGTAGCGGCCCTTCGCGGCGACGCGGCCGGTGAGGACGGGGCGGCCGAGCATCGTGAACGGCCGCTTGACCCGCGCCGCGAACTGCGCGCGGTTGCGGCGGTCCGGGGAGCGCTCGGTGCAGTGCGAGGCCCGGCCGCCGAGCGGGTTGAGCTCCTCGGCGAGGGCCTTGCTCGCGCCGCGCGAGGTGATGCGCAGGCGGCGCTTGGTCTTGAGGTTCACCTTGCGAGGCGCGAGCGCGCGGTAGCTGGAGGCGGTGAACGGACCGCCCGACGCCGCGTTCGGCGGGCACGTCATCGCGAAGGCGGTGACCGCGCCGGGCTCGAGCTTCGGCGCGTCGCCCTTGAGCCAACTGGCCAGGAACGCGATCCCCTGGGCGTTGAACGCCGCGTCGTCGCGGTCGCCCGGGACGTTCGCGCCGGGCGCGTGGCCGAGGTCGCCGAACTGGAGGTGGACGGGCGCCTGCGGGTTCTGCCGGAGGATCCGTTCGTACGGCGCGAGGGCCTGGCCGACCGGGAACAACGCGTCCGTCCAGCCGGACTGGAGCAGGACGGGTGCCGGCCCGCCGGCCGGCAGCGGCACGCTCGCCACCCCGTGCAGGTCGTGGGCGACGTCGAGCGTCGGCTGGATC
>DASZDF010000520.1:0-4754 GCA_035942275.1 Solirubrobacteraceae bacterium
CCGCCGGCTCGGGCGCGCGGCCTCCGACCAACTCCTCGCGCAGAACCTCGCGCTGATGCCGACCGTGCGCGCGCCCCGCGGCGCGGGCGGGAGCGGCGGCGCGGCGCGGCGCAGCGAGTACGGCTGGGTCTGCCGCGTCCGCGGTTAGTGCGAGTGGATGACCTTGTCGATGAGGCCGTACTCGACGGCCTCTTCGGGCTTGAAGAACCGGTCACGCTCCATGTCGGAGTGGACCTGCTCGAGCGGTTGCCCGGTGTGCTCGGCGTAGATCTCGTCGATCCGCGCGCGGGTCTTGATGATCTCCTGCGCGTGGATCTCGATGTCGGTCGCCTGGCCCTCGAACCCCGCCGACGGCTGGTGGATGAGGATCCGGCTGTTCGGCAGTGAGAAGCGCTTGCCCTTCGCGCCGCCGGCGAGGAGCAGCGAGCCCATCGACATCGCGATCCCACAGCAGATCGTCGACACGTCGGGCTTGATGAACTGCATCGTGTCGTAGATCGCGAGGCCTGCGTAGATCGAGCCGCCCGGCGAGTTGATGTAGATCGAGATGTCCTTGTCCGGGTCGGACGACTCGAGGTGCAGCAGCTGGGCGACGACGAGGTTCGCGACCTGATCGTCCACGGCGGTGCCGAGGAAGATGATCCGCTCGTTGAGCAGGCGCGAGTAGATGTCGTACTCGCGCTCGCCGCGCGCGGTGCGCTCGACGACCATGGGGACGAGAGGCATCTGGCGAGTGTAGGGGTCGGCTGCCGCTACCCTCGCCCGCTTCGCCGTGCGCAGGATCATCGCCACGACAGCCGTCCTGGCAGCGTTCCCCGCTGCCGCGCAGGCCCGCTACGCCGAGGGCGGCGGGCCCGAGCCCGCCCCGGCGCCGTTCCCGATCGACGGCGAGTGGGAGTGGGGCGGCGCCAGCACGCACTTCGGCGACCGCGGCGGGGCGCACGACGGCGAGGACCTGATGAGCGACTGCGGGACGCCGATCGTGGCGGCCGCCGGCGGCAAGGTCGTCTTCGCCGACAGCGACGGCGCGGCCGGGAACTACCTCGTCGTCCGCGGCGAGGAGGACCACGTGTACATGCACCTCGCGCGCGAGACGCGGTTCGAGGCGGGCGACCGCGTGCGAACGGGCGAGCGGCTCGGCTCCGTCGGGCGCACCGGCAACGCGAGCACCTGCCACCTGCACTTCGAGATCTGGACCGCGCCCGGCTGGTACGACGGCGGGAAGGCGCGCGACCCGCGCGGCGACCTGAAGCGCTGGTCCCGCGGCACCCAGCCCGCTTCGTAGTCTGGAACGGGTGGCTCCGCCCGCCCTCCGGCTCCGCTCCCTGACCAAGCGCTACGACGACGGCTTCCTCGCCCTCGACGGCTTCGACCTGTCGGTGCCCGACGGGGAGTTCTTCGGGCTGCTCGGGCCCAACGGCGCCGGCAAGACGACGCTCATCTCGGCGGTCTGCAACCTCATCCGCATCACGTCCGGCGAGGCGGAGGTCTTCGGCCACCCGCACGACACGCAGGAGGCGCGCCGGCTCATCGGCCTCTCCGAGCAGGACGTCAACCTCGATCGCTTCCTCGACGTCGAGGAGACGCTGCTCTACCACGGCGGCTACTACGGGATGAGCCGCGCACACGCGCGGCGCCGCTCGAAGGAGATGATGGACGTCTTCGACCTCGCCTCGAAGGCGAAGGTCCGCGCGCCGAAGCTCTCGGGCGGCATGCGCCGGCGGCTGCTCCTCGCGCGCGCGCTCATGCACGAGCCGCGCCTCGTCATCCTCGACGAGCCGACCGCCGGCGTGGACTTCGAGCTGCGCCTCGAGCTGTGGAGCTACATCCGTCGCCTGCACGGCGAGGGCGCGACGATCCTCCTCACCACGCACTACCTCGAGGAGGCCGAGGAGCTGTGCGAGGACATCGCGCTCATCCGCGGCGGCCGGCTGCTCGCCCGCGACAGCGCGCAGGGCCTCCGCGACGCCTTCGAGGCGGACACGCTCGCGGACGTCTACGTCAAGGCGATGGCGGCGGCGTGAGCCGCGGCCTCGTCGCGCTCACCGGGCGGGAGGTGCTCCGCGTCCTGAAGCTGTGGACGCAGACGGTCGTCGCGCCCGTCGTCTCCTCGTTCCTCTTCATCCTCGTCTTCGGGCTGTCGCTCGGGGGGCGGATCAAGACGATCGACGGCGTCGACTACGAGGTCTTCATCGTGCCGGGGCTCATCACGATGGCGATGGTCCAGGCCGCCTACGCGAACAACTCGGCGTCGGTCTTCCAGGCGAAGTTCGACCGCTACCTCAACGACATCCTCGCCGCGCCCATGCGCGCGTGGGAGGTCAACGTGGGCCTGTCGCTGGGCGGCGTCGTGCGCGCGCTCCTCATCGGCGGCTCGCTGCTGATCTGCTCGCTGCTCGTCGTCGACGTCCCGATCCGCGAGCCGCTCGTGCTCGTCGCCGCGGTGACGCTCGCGCTGCTGCTGTTCAGCTCGCTCGGCGTCGTCGTCGGGATCTACGCCGAGAGCTGGGACCACACCGCGTTCGTCAACAACCTGGCGATCCTGCCGCTGACGTTCCTCGGCGGCGTCTTCTACTCGGTCGAGGTGCTGCCGAGCCCGTGGGAGGAGCTCTCGCACTTCAACCCGATCTTCTTCCTCGTGCAGGCGGTCCGCTACGGGTTCCTCGGGACGAGCGACGTGCCGGTCGGCATCGCGCTGCTCGTCACCGGGGTGCTGGCCGCGATCTGCGTCGCGTGGTCGACCTGGCTCTTCAGCACCGGGCGAAAGATCAAGCCTTGACGCTCTCGCGGGTGCCGCCGCTGGCGCTCGTGCTGGTGGCGATCGGGTCGCTCCAGTTCGGCGCGGCGCTCGGAGTCACGCTCTTCGACGACGTCGGCCCGACCGGCGCGGCGGCGGTGCGGCTGCTCTTCGCCGCCGCGATCCTCCTGGCCGTCTGGCGTCCCGATCCGCGCGCGCACGCGCGCGACGCGCTGAGGATCGCCGTCGTCTTCGGGCTCGTCCTGGGGACGATGAACTGGATGATCTACCTCGCGCTCGACCGCATCCCGGTCGGGATCGCGATCACGCTCGAGTTCCTCGGGCCGCTCGGAGTGGCGATCGTCGGCTCGCGGACGCGGCTCGACCTGCTCTGGGTGCTGCTCGCCGGCCTCGGCGTCGTGCTGCTCGCCGACCCGTTCGGCGCCGGCGGGCCGGACGGCCTCGGTGTCGCCTTCGCCCTCGCGGCGGGCGCCTTGTGGGCGGCGTACATCGTGGTCGCGCAGCAGGCGGGCCGGCACTTCCGCGGCGCGACGGGCCTGGCCATCGCGATGGGCGTCGCGGCCCTCGTCCCGCTCGGCCCCGGCATCGCGGAGGGCGGCGCCGACCTGCTCGGTCCCGAGGTGCTCGCGATCGGCGCCGTCGTAGCGCTGACGTCGAGCGTGATCCCCTACTCCCTGGAGACCGAGGCGCTGAGGCGCATGCGCCGCAACGTGTTCGGCGTCCTCATGAGCATCGAGCCCGCGGTCGCCGCGCTCGCCGGCTTCGTCGTCCTCGGCCAGGAGCTCGGCGGGCGCGAGCTCGTCGCCATCGGCCTCGTCGTCGCGGCCAGCGCCGGCGCGACCCGAGCGCCGGTGCCCGACCCCGCGTAGCCTGAGCGCCGCCGTGTTCCCGCTGAACGTCCCGAACGTCCTCACGCTGCTGCGGATCCTCCTCGTGCCCGTGCTCGTCGTGGCGCTGCTCGACGAGACCGACAACGGCGACCTGCTCGCGGCGATCGTGTTCGCCGCCGCCTCGGCGACCGACTTCGTGGACGGCTGGCTCGCGCGCCGGCGCCGGGACATCACGACCTTCGGCAAGCTCATGGACCCGATCGCCGACAAGCTGCTGATCATCGCCGCGCTGCTCGCGCTGGTCAGCCTCGACCGGCTGGCGGCGTGGGTGGCGATGGTGATCATCGCCCGCGAGGTCGCCGTGACCGTCGCGAGAGCCCAGGCCCCGGAGGTCATCCCGGCGGCGGGATGGGGGAAGGCGAAGACGGTCGTGCAGGTGGCGGCGATCTTCTTCCTGATCGCGTTCGACCCGACGCCGCTGTGGGTCGACGGGCTCGTCTACGCCGCGGTCGCGGTCACCGTCGTGAGCGGCGTCGACTTCTTCCTGGAGCTGCGTCGGAGCCAGCGTCAGCGGGCGGCGTCGAGCCACTCGCGCATGGAGGTGTGATGCAGCAGGTGCTCGCCGCTCGCCACCTCACGCCGCAGCTCGCCCAGTAGCCCGAAGCGCTCCGCGACGACGTTGTGCTGGTGGATGGTCTCGAGGTTCTCCTGGCGCGCCGAGACGAACACGCCGTCTTCCAGGTCGGCGAACCCCTCGATGACCCCGCGCACCATCTCGCGCACGCAGTCCTCGACGAACCGCGGGCGGCGGTGGGCCTTCTCCACGACCGCCCCCTCGTCCGAGCGCTTCATCAGCTCGTAGATCTCCGACGACATCGACTCCTCGACGATGCCGACGAGGCGCGCGGCCTCGACGTCGACGTCCGACCCCTCGGGCAGCCCGAGGTGGAGCGTCCCCAGCCCGCGCTGGTTGTGCGGCGCGACGGGGACGTGGTCGAGGATCCGCTCGATCTCGTCGTCGGAGAAGCCGTCGCCGCTCAGCCGCTCGCGCGCGGCGCCGGCGACGAGCTGCTGCGCGCACGGGCACGCGGTCATCCCCTGGGCCGCCACGCCGACGATGCGGCGGGTGCCGGGCTCGGACGCGACCGCGGTGCCGAACAGCGTGT
>DASZDF010000521.1:0-2466 GCA_035942275.1 Solirubrobacteraceae bacterium
GAGGCGCCCTTCCGGCAGCCCCGCGCGCGCGAACGCGCGCGCGCTCCGCTCGCCGCACCGCGCCGCGGGCGTCGCGGGCTTGAGGACGACCCCGTTGCCGCCGAGCAGCGCGAACGCGACGTCCCCGAGCGGGACGGCCAGCGGCTCCGAGGCCGGCGTGATCACGGCGATGACGCCCAGCGGCTCGTGCGTCACCCGCACGCGCTTGCGCAGGAAGAACGTCCGCGACAGCCCGACGCGGTCGTCGCCGAGCGTCCGCGGACCGTGCTCGGCCAGCCAGATCAGCGTCTCGATCGCGGGCAGGACCTCCATCAGCTCCGCCTCGACCACCGGCCGACCCTGCTCCCGCGCGATCAACCGCACGAGCTCCGCGCGCTCGTCGATCAGCGCCTGGGCGGCGCGCCGCAGGTAGCGGGCGCGGTCGGCCAGGCGGAGCTGCGCCCACAGCGGCTGGACGGCCGCCGCCTCCTGCACCGCGGCCTCGACCGCGCCGGGAGCGGTGACGGGGACGGAGCCCAGCGGCTTGCCGGTGGCCGGCTCGATCGACTCCTGCACGGCGGCGGACACGCCGCCGGAGGCTATGCGACCCGGCGGCTCCAGGCGCCCGCGTGCTCGCGCAGCGCCTGCTCGAGGACCTCGGTCACGTCGCGGGGGCCGAGCAGCGTCATCGCGCCGTCCGCGACGTCGAGCGCGCCGAAGCCGACGATGCGGTCGCACCACCCGTCCCACGCCGTGGCGCAGACGGCGATGCGCCGGCCCGGGACGCAGCGCAGCGCCCGCCGGACCTCGAGCTCCTCGGCCTCGACGCGGAGGTCGGCGAGGAGCTCGTGCACACCGGGACGATCGTGCGCGAGGGGCAGCCGCAGGCGGACGCGACCGCCGTCGGGCAGGGGGTGGGAGCCGTGCAGGAGCACCTCTTCAACGTACGGCCCAGAAGTGGGGAGGGACGGGCGAGATCCTGCATCTACGAGCGGCCACGCGCCCGTTGGATGGATTCCAACCGCTCGGCCATCTCGCGCTCGTTCTCCGTCGGCTCGTAGAACCGCGTCCCCGCGACCTCGTCGGGCAGCAGCTCCTGCGGCGAGACCGCGCCCGGCCGGTCGTGCGGGTAGTCGTAGCCGACCCCGCGGCCGAGGGTCTTCGCCGCGTTGTAGGCCGCCGACAGCAGCGGCGCCGGCGGCTTCGCGGCGCCGTACTCGCGCACGTGCCCGCGCGCGGCCTTCAGCGCCTTGTACGCCGCGTTCGACTTCGGCGCCAGCGACAGGTAGACCGCCGCCTGTGCCAGCGCGTGCGCCGCCTCCGGCATCCCGACGTGCTCGACCGCCGCGGCGGCGGCCGTCGCGACGAGCAGCGCCTGCGGGTCGGCGTTCCCGATGTCCTCGGACGCGAGGATCACCATCCGCCGCACGATGAACCGCGGGTCCTCGCCGCCCTCGATCATCACCGCGAGGTAGTAGAGCGAGGCGTCGGGGTCCGACCCGCGCGTCGCCTTGATCCACGCCGAGACGTAGTCGTAGTGCTGGTCGCCGCCGCGGTCGTAGTGGAGCGCCTTACGCTGCAGCGCCTGCTCGGCCTGCTCGAGCGTGACCTCCTCGCCGCCGCTCGACGTGCACGCCAGCTCGAGCGCGGACAGCGCCGTCCGCGCGTCGCCGTCCGAGCGCTGGGCGAGGAACTCGAGCGCCTCCTCGGCGACGCTGACCTCGCACTCGCCGCGCTCGAGCGCGCGGCGCAGCACGGTCCGGATCTCGTCCGCGCCCAGCGAGCGCAGCTCGTAGATCCGCGACCGCGAGATGAGCGCCGAGTTCACCTCGAAGTACGGGTTCTCGGTCGTGGCGCCGATCAGCGTGACCAGGCCCTCCTCGACCGCGGGCAGCAGCGCGTCCTGCTGCGCCTTGTTGAACCGGTGGATCTCGTCGAGGAAGAAGACGGTGCGCTCGCCCGTCGACTTGCGCCGGTGCTCGGCGCGCTCGAGCACCTGGCGTACCTCCGCCCGCCCCGCCTCCACCGCCGACAGCTCCTCGAACGCCGCCTTGGCACCGGCCGCGACGATCCGCGCCAGCGTCGTCTTCCCCGAGCCCGGCGGCCCGTAGAGGATCATCGAGTGCGGCTGGCCGTCCTCGATCGCGCGGCGCAAGGGCGCGTCCTCGTGCAGCAGGTGCTCCTGCCCGACCAGCTCGTCGACGGCCCGCGGGCGCATCCGCACCGCGAGCGGTGCCTCGGCCAGCGGGACCGCGGTGCGCGTGCGCGGTGGCTCGCCCTCGTCCGGTGCGAAGAGCTGGTCCATAGGCAGAGTATGTTGCGGCCGTGGACGCCACGGGGCTCCTTCAGCAGCTCATCCGCCTGAACACGGTCAACCCGCCGGGCAACGAGCGCCCGGCGCAGGAGCTGCTCGCGAAGGTCCTGAGCGGCGCCGGGTTCGACGTCGAGCTGCACGGTCGCACGCACGAGCGGCCGAACCTCGTGGCG
>DASZDF010000522.1:0-2003 GCA_035942275.1 Solirubrobacteraceae bacterium
TGGAGACGACCAACCCCGCGCGACCCTCAACGAGAAGCGACGGCGAAGCGGCCACGCGGTCCTCGAAGCCGAGGGCGCGCGAAGTGCCGTCCTCGCACAGCGCCTCCCGCGCGACGACGAGATCCCCGAGCGCCAGCCCGCCGTCCAAAGCCCCGCACGTCCCCACCCGCACCGCGCGCTTCACGCCGAGGTCGCACAGCTCCTCGAGCACGATCGCCGCGCTCGGCCCGCCCATCCCCGTCGACTGGATCGTGAGCGGCTCGCCGTCGGGCGCCGCGCCCGTGTACCCCCACAGGCCGCGGTTGTGGTTGAACATCTTCGGCTCCGTGAGCAGCTCCTGGGCGAGCAGCAGCGCCCGCCCCGGGTCGCCGGGCAGCAGGACCCGCTCGGCGAGCGCGGCGGTGGGGTGGAGGTGGATGGCCATAGAATCGGCGGCCGTGGCCGACAGGAACTCTCGCAGCGAGGCGGTCCGCAGTGCCGTCGAGCAGGCGTTCCAGACGCAGGCCGCCTCCGCGGCCAGCGCGACGCAGGGGGCGCGCGACCGCGCGCAGGACCTCGTCGACGAGCTGGCGCAGGCCGCCGGCAAGGTGCGCGAGGCGCTCGACGACCTCCGCCCGGCGGGCGCCGACGAGATCCGCGGCCTGCGCGCCGAGCTGCGCGCGCTCGAGGAGCGCGTCGCCGCGCTGGAGAGGAAGGGGAAGTGAACGCCTTCGCCGACGAGCGGGAGTTCCGCGAGGTGATGGACCGGACGTTCGGGATGATGTCCTCCGACCCGGAGATGGGCCCGAAGCTGCGCGACGCCGACACGCCGCAGCGCTTCGAGTTCACCGACCTCGACCTCGTCGTCAACATCCGCGCCGGCCGCGACGGGGAGGACGCCCACCTGCACTGGGAGTGGACCGACGACGTCGACTGGGAGCCCCAGGTCAAGATGGCCATGTCCACCGAGACGTGCAACAAGTACTTCCAGGGCAAGGAGAACGTCGCCATGGCCATCGCGCGGCGGCGCATCAAGACCGGCGGCGACGTCAAGGCCGCCCTGTCCCTCATCCCGATCACGAAGCCGATCTACGAGCGGTATCGGGAGATGGTGACCTCCGAGTACCCGCACCTTCGGGTGTGACCGAGGAGCTCTCCCTCAGCGCGGTCGCCCGGCGGGCCGGGGTCACGAACGCGACGCTCAGGCGCTGGGCGCAGAGCGGCGTCATCCCCGGCTACGACGGCGAGTGGACGCCGGCCGCGGCGGCCCACGCGCGCATCGTCGCGCGCCTGCGCGAGCGCGGGCACTCGCTCCAGGCGATCCGCGCCGCCGGCGCCGCCGGCCGCCTGGCCTTCTCCTACACCGAGGACCTCTTCCCGCACGAGGACGGCCGGTACAGCCTCGAGGACGCCGTCCGCGAGACCGGGCTCGAGGCGGCGCTGATCGAGCGCATCTACGCCGCCGCCGGCTTCAGCCCGGGCCAGCTCATCCGGATCAACGACGACGACCTCCAGCTCCTGCGCTACATCGCGGCCGTCCTGGCGGCCGGGTTCCCGCTCGTCGCCTTCCTCCAGCTCGTGCGCGTGTACGGGCAGGCGATCGCGCAGATCGCCGACGCCGAGGTCCGGCTCTTCCACCTCTACGTCCACGAGCCGCTCATGCGCGACGGCGTGCCGGGGATGGAGATGGCCGAGGAGATGGAGGGCCTCGCGCGCGAGCTGCTCCCGCTCGCCTCGCCGATCATGGACGCGATGCACCAGCGCTTCCTGGCCCACTTCGTGGAGCAGGACGTCGTGGGTCACATGGAGATGGAGTTCGACGGCGGGCTCGACCTCGGCCGCCTGCGCGTGTGCATCGCCTTCGCCGACCTCGCCGGCTACACGCGCCTGACCGAGGAGCTCGGCGACGAGCTGGCGGTCGACGCGGTCGAGCGGTTCGTCGAGGCGGTCGAGAACACCCTGCCCGACGACGCGCGGATCGTGAAGACCATCGGGGACGAGGTGATGGTCGTCGCGAGCGACAC
>DASZDF010000523.1:0-3132 GCA_035942275.1 Solirubrobacteraceae bacterium
CCCGGTCACCCGGCAGAGCTGCTCGTAGCCGTGCATCCCGGCGATCTCGACCTCCGCGGGCGCGACCAGCGCCTCCAGGTCGAGGTCGAACGCGCCCTCGAATGTCACCTTCCAGCGCCGGAGCGGCTCGACGACGTCGAGCGCGACGCCCTCGGTCCGCACGGCCACGACCTCGTTCCCGGCGAAGAGGATCCCCATCGCGCTCTCCCCGCCACCGCCGGCGCTCTTGCGGGCGAGGCCGTACAGGCCCGCGGTGGCGTCGCCGAACGCGACGGTGAAGGCGTCGCTCTCCTCGCCGCCCCGCGCCTGCGGCTCCTCGTGCTCCGGGCCGATCGTCACGGCAGCCGGCGCGGGTCGACCTCGGTGGCGTGCCCCTCGACGTCGAAGTCGCGGTGGCGCGGTTGCCCGGCGGCGACGATCATCCGGCCCGCGAACCGGCGCACGAGCAGCCCGCGCAGCACTGCGCGCGTGGGCGGCAGCAGGAACGTGAGCCCGACGACGTCGGTAACGAAGCCGGGCGTCAGGAGCAGCGCGCCGCCGAAGACGATCAGGACGCCGTCGAGGACCTCGCGCGCGGGCGGGCGCCCCGCCTGCAGCGCCTCGTTGAACCGCCGCCACGCCGCGCGGCCCTGCGAGCGCATGAGCAGCGATCCGAGGATCGAGTCGGCGATCAGCAGCCCGATCGTCGGCCACAGGCCGAGCCAGTCCCCGATCTGGAGGATGACGAACAGCTCCACGATCGGGACGGTGATGAAGAGGACGACGAGCAGCGGGAGCATCGCGCTCCCCAGGGTACGCGGCGGTCAGCCGGCGGGTGTGGCGACGAGCACGCCGGGCAGCCGGTCCAGCCCGACGATCTCGATCAGCCGCTGGATGTGCGGCTTCGCGCCGTGGACGCGCATGCACTTGCCGGTCTTGCGCAGCCGGCGCGCGAGCATGGCGAGGTCGAGCATCAGCGACGAGTCCGCGAACTGAAGGTCCGAGAGGTCGACGAGGAGGTCGCTGCGCGCGAGCGACAGCGCGCGCGAGAGCGGCCGGCGGCGCAGGCTCTGCGTCGCCCTGTCCTCGTCGCCGCAGACCCGCAGCACGAAGGCGTGTTCGTCGAGCGAGACGATGCACGGGAAGCTAACAACAGAGCGCCGGGAACGCGAAGCCGAGGTGGATAAACTCGTGCCATGGTCACCGTCGACGACGTCGAAGCCGCCCTGACGAACGTCATCGATCCCGAGCTGGGCCTCGATTTCGTCGAGCTCGGCCTGATCTACGGGATCGACGTCGACGGTCCCAACGTGCACGTGACGTTCACGCTGACGACGCCCGCGTGCCCGATCGGCCCGCAGGTCACCGAGCAGATCGACGAGTTCGTCTCCGAGCTCGACGGCGTCGACGAGGTCACGTCCTCGATGGTCTTCTCGCCGCCGTGGTCCCCGGACAAGATGTCCGAGGACGCGAAGTTCGCGCTCGGCTACTGACCCTTCCGTGGCGCCCGGCCGCCCCGTGGGGCGACGGCACGGCCGGGCGGGGCACTTTTCCACGGACGTCTTCCATGACGGTCGGCCCGTGCGGGTCCGACTGCTGACCGAAACGCCCCGGGTCGCCGCTGGTTGGAGGGTTATGCTCGCCTCGATGCGCCCGGCTGCCCTGCTCGCCACGGTCCTCGCGGCCGCGGCGATCGCCCCCGGCTCCGCGGCCGCGTCCGAGGCGACCGGCCGGCTGCTCGTGACGGTGGACGAGGGGCTGGGCCCCGTCGCCTTCGCCGCCGCCCGTCCGGGCGGGGTCCGCGTCCCGCAGATCGGGCTCGTGACCGTTCGGCCGCGCGCCGGGGATTCACTGCGCGCCCTGCGCGAGCGCCTCGCGCGCGACCCGCGCGTGCGCGCCGTGGAGATCGAGCGGCGGGCGTCGCCGCGCGCCGCGGCCGACGATCCCGCCCTGACCGATCCGGAGACGGCGCTCGGCACGCCGCCCGGCACGGTGGTGCAGTGGTGGGCGGCGCGGACCGGCCTCTTCGCGGCGTGGGACCTCGCCGACGGCTCGGACGCGCTCGTGGCGGTCGTCGACTCGGGGATCGAGGGAACGCACCCCGAGCTCGCGGGCAAGGTGCGCGACACGCTCGACGCCGACCCGACCGCCGGCGCGGGAGGGCCGCTGACCGACGACGCCGGGCACGGGACGCACGTCGCGTCGTTCGCGTGCGCGGCGACGAACAACGGGGTGGGGATCGTCGGCGCCGGGCGCGACTGCGGGCTGCTCGTCGCGAAGACCGACTTCAGCGACAGCGCCGTCGCGCAGGCGATCGTCGACGCCGCCGACCGCGGCGCGGACGCCATCGCGATGAGCTTCGGTACCGACGGCGGCCGCCAGCCGCCGCGGGCGCTGGTCGACGCCGTCCACTACGCCGCCGACCGCGACGCGGTGCTCGTCGCCGCCGCCGCGGACCAGGAGACCGAGGAGCAGGGCGACCCGGCCAACATCGTCCAGCCCACCGGCACCGGCGCCGACCTCGAGCGCAACCTCGGCCTCTCGGTGACCGCCGCCACGTTCTCCGACCGCAGGGCGTCGTTCGCCGGGCGCGGCTCGCAGATCTCGCTCGCCGCCTACGGCGCGTTCGAGCGCGGGCAGGGGCCGCGCGGCCTGCTCGGCGCGTTCCCGGCGGCGGAGACGTCGTTCGAGCGCGGCGAGGCGGGCCCGCCGCCGACGCCGCCGTGCCGCTGCCGCACGACCTACCGCGGCGACGACCGCTACGCCTACCTCCAGGGGACGTCGATGGCGACAGCGATCGTCGCCGGGGTCGCCGCGCTCGTGCGCGACCTGAACCCGGACGTGCGCGGGCCGGAGGTCGTCCGCCTCCTCAAGGAGACGGCGCGCCGCCCGGCGGGCAGCGGCTGGTCGCCGGAGCTGGGGTGGGGGATCGTCGACGCCGCGGCGGCGGTGCAGCGCGCGGCGCAGCTCGACCGCCGCGCGCCCGAGTCGATGCTGCGCGCGCCGGCGCGGATCCGCAGCCGCGCGGTGACGCTGCGCTGGCGCGGCACCGACCCCGCGCCCGCGAACGTCGTCGCCTCCGGGATCGCGCGCTACGAGGTGTGGCGCTCGGTCGGCGGGCGCGCGGCCGTGAAGCTGACGACGACCCGGAAG
>DASZDF010000524.1:0-2898 GCA_035942275.1 Solirubrobacteraceae bacterium
CGTCCGCGCCGGGTGACGACCGGCGCGTCGCGGAGGCGGCGCGCGAGCTCGACGCGCTTGCCCGACTCGGTGAGCTGCACCGCGCGCACGCCCGGCCGGGTGGCGCGGAGGGAGCGGTGCGCGCGCTCGAGCGGGTCGCGCCGACGCTCGCGGCCTAGCCGCGGCGCATGAGGCGGCCGACGGCCGCCATCAGCTCGTCGGTCATCTCGGCGGGCTCGCCGCCGTGGCCCTCGACGACGCAGTGGCGCGCGTGCTCGTCGAGGAGGCCGAGGGCGACCTTGTCGAGCGCCGCCTGGACGGCGCTGATCTGCGTCAGGACATCGATGCAGTAGCGGTCGTTCTCGATCATCCGCTCGACGCCGCCGACCTGGCCCTCGATGCGCCTCATGCGCTTGAGGAGCTGGTCCTTCGTGGCGGAGTAGCTGCCCTTCCGCGGGTCCTCGGTGGTGGCGTTGGTGGGCATGGGACACACATCATAGCTACCCCCCTAGGGTATGTGCTAGCTTGCGGTCGTCGTCATACCCCCCTCCCGTATATCAAGGACCTGACCATGAGCACCATCGACCGGACCACCGTTCGTCCGTACACCGTCACCGGCATGACCTGCGCGCACTGCGTCATGTCGGTCCGCGAGGAGGTCTCCGAGGTGCCCGGCGTCACGGGCGTCGACGTCGACCTGGCCTCCGGCCGCATGACCGTCTCCGGCGAGGGCTTCAGCGACGAGGCCGTCGAGAACGCCGTCGCCGAAGCCGGCTACGAGGTCGCGCGATGAACGCGCCGACGAGGCTCGCGGCGTTCGCCGCGACCCTCGCGCTGATCTCCGGCGGCGCCGCCCTCGCCGGCGGCGCCATCGACCCCGATCGAGACGCCGACGCGCCCGCGGGCAAGGACGAACACGCCGTGAAGACCACCACCCCCCATGCCGAAGAGACCCACCCCGTCCGCGGCCTCGCCGTCGCGGAGGACGACCTGCGCGTCGTCGTCGACGATCCCGAGCTCACCCGCGGGCGCAGCGAGCGCCTCGCCTTCCGGATCGTGGACGCGCGCGGCGCGACGGTGAAGGACTTCGACGTCGCGCACGAGAAGCGCATGCACCTGATCGTCGTGCGGCGCGACCTGACCGGCTTCCAGCACCTGCACCCCGAGCAGGCCGCCGACGGGACGTGGACGACCGACGTCAGGCTCGACGACGCCGGCTCCTACCGGCTCTTCGCCGACTTCGCACGCGACGGCTCGCCGCACACGCTCGCGTCGGACCTACGGGTCGACGGCGACGCCGACCTGCGGCCGCTGCCCGCGCCCGCGACGACCGCCGTCAGCGACGGCGGCTACGACGTCCGCCTCGAGCGCGACGGCTCGCTCGTGCGCTTCGCGATCTCGCGCGACGGGACCCCGATCGAGACCGAGCCGTACCTCGGCGCCGGTGGCCACCTGGTCGCGCTGCGCGAGGGCGACCTCGCCTTCCTCCACGTGCACCCCGAGGAGGACGGCGTGAGCTTCGAGACGGAGCTGCCGACCGCCGGGCGCTACCGCCTGTTCCTCCAGTTCCAGCACGAGGGCCGCGTCCAGACGGTCGCCTTCACGCAGGAGGTGAGCTAGCGATGGAGCTGCCGATCACGGGCATGACGTGCGCATCCTGCGCGAACCGCATCGAGCGCAAGCTGAACAAGCTCGACGGCGTCAGCGCGACGGTCAACTACGCCACCGAGAAGGCGACCGTCGACTTCGACCCCGCGGCCGTTGCCCCCGAGCAGCTCGTCGAGGCGATCCAGTCCGCCGGCTACGACGCCGTGCTGCCGACCGACGAGCCCGAGGGCGCCTCCGCCGGGGAGGTCGACGAGACGGCGCCGCTGCGCCGCCGGCTGATCCTGTCGGCGCTGCTGGGCGTCCCGACGCTGCTCATCTCGATGATCCCCGCGCTCCAGTTCGACTACTGGCAGTGGTTCGTCCTGCAGCTCGCGACGCCGGTGATCCTCTGGGGCGCGTGGCCGTTCCACCGTGCCGCGTGGGCGAACCTCAAGCACGCGACGGCCACAATGGACACGCTGATCTCGGTCGGCGTCCTCTCGGCCTGGCTGTGGTCGCTGTACGCGCTGTTCCTCGGCGACGCCGGGATGAAGGGCATGAAGATGCCCTTCGACCTCATCCCCGACGCCGGCGAGTCAGGCGCGGACCAGCTCTACCTCGAGGTCGGCGCCATCGTCACCGTCTTCCTCCTCGCGGGTCGCTACTTCGAGGCCCGCGCCAAGCGGCGCGCCGGGGCCGCGCTGACGGCGCTGCTCGAGCTGGGCGCGAAGGACGTCGCCGTGCTCGACGCCACCGGCGCGGAACGCCGCGTGCCGGTCGAGCAGCTCCAGGTCGGCGACCGCTTCGGCGTGCGCCCCGGGGAGAAGGTCGCCACCGACGGCGTCGTCGAGGAGGGTCGCTCCGCGGTCGACCAGTCGCTGCTGACCGGCGAGTCCGTGCCGGTCGAGAAGGCGCCCGGCGACGCCGTCGCGGGCGCAACCGTCAACGCCGGCGGGCGCCTGGTCGTGCGCGCGGAGAAGGTGGGAAGCGACACGGCGCTCGCGCAGATCGCGCGGCTCGTCACCGACGCGCAGTCCGGCAAGGCGCCGGTGCAGCGGCTCGCCGACCGCGTCTCCGGCAGCTTCGTTCCGATCGTCATCGGCCTCGCGTTCGCGACGCTCGCGTTCTGGCTCGGCGCCGGCGAGGGCGCGGAGTTCGCCTTCACCGCGGCCGTCGCCGTGCTGATCATCGCCTGCCCCTGCGCCCTCGGTCTCGCCACCCCGACCGCGCTGCTCGTCGGCACCGGCCGCGGTGCGCAGCTCGGCCTGCTGATCAAGGGCCCGGAGATCCTCGAGTCCACGCGGCGGGTCGACACGATCGTCCTCGACAAGA
>DASZDF010000525.1:0-2093 GCA_035942275.1 Solirubrobacteraceae bacterium
ACGCCGACCCAGCCGCCGCGGCAGCGGGGTGGCGGCGGCTCGGTCGGCACCGCCTCGCCTTCGCGTCGCTCCGGCGGCGTCGCGGCGCACGGCGTGCCGCTCGCGACCGTCTGCTCGACGCCGTCGCGGTAGGTGAACGTCCCGCGGTTCGTCCACATGCCGCCCGGCGGGCACTCCGGCGGCGTCGTGATGAACGCCCGCCCGTTGCGCTCGTACGACTCCAGCATCACGCGAACGCGGAGGATCGCCAGGAACGGATCCGGAGGCGGGGCGGCGGGCACGGGCGGAACCGTCGAGGTCAGCGACCCGTCGCCGACCGCGGTACGGCCCGCGGTGCGGATCGGCGCGCCGCTGGTGTTCGTCGACTCGGTGAAGAGGATGATCTCGTCGTCGGCGTTGAAGAACGTCACGCGGTTCTCGATGACGCGCGGCCCCGGGACGTCGGAACCGGTGTCGACGCTGAGCTCGCCGCCGCCGACCCGCGTCTCCGGTGGGCACGCCGCGGCGCCGTGTGCCATCAGCTGCTCGTTGGACGCCGCGCACCGCGGCGGCACGGCGGTGTCGATCCTCGTTCCCGGGTGCAGCGCCTGGAGGATGCGGGCGACCGCGTACGGCTTCCCGCCCGGGTTCGCGGGATCGCGGTAGTCGATCTCCAGCCGCAGGCCCGTCGCGCTGGCCGGGGCGGTGGTGGTGAAGATGTCGGCGAACGTCTGGCGCGAGTCGCTCTGGGCCGCCGCGATCGCCGGAGCCGCGACTGCCATCATCACCGTCACTGCCATGACCCCGCGCCGCATCGCCGCCTCCCCTGAAGACTCTACGGCGTAGTCTACGGCGTATACCATGAGCGCGCAAAGGACAACCGCCCTCAGCCGCGAGCTCATCGCCGAGACCGCGCTCGCCATGGCCGACCGCGACGGCGTGGAGAGCGTGAGCATGCGCCGGCTCGCCGCGGAGCTCGGCGTCACCGCGATGGCGATCTACCGCCACTTCCGCGACAAGGACGAGCTCATCGACGCGATCGTGGAGACCGCGGTGGCCGAAGCGCCGATGGAGATCGCGGAGGGCACGTGGCGCGAGCGGCTCGCGGCGACGATGCACGACGTGCGGGAGAACCTCCGCCGGCATCCGTGTGGCGTCGAGCTGCGCAAGCTGCGGCCGGTCCTGGCGCCGGGCGCGCTGCGACCCGCCGAGCACGCGCTCACGGCCATGCTCGAGGCGGGCTTCACGCGCGAGGAGGCCGCGCGCGCCTACCGCACACTGTTCACGTACACGTTCGGGTTCGCGGCGTTCGCGTCGCCGCCGGACCTCGAGGCGGCGCGGCGCTTCATGCGCTCCTCGCTCGCCGCGCTCCCCGAGGACGAGTTCCCCGCCCTCTCCGGCTCCCTCGCCGAGGGCGCCGCCGCCGTCGGGGGCGACGAGCAGTTCGCGTTCGGCCTCGACCTCCTGCTCGACGGGCTGGAGCGCCGGCTCGAAGACCGGCGCTGAGCGACTCAGATCCTGAAATCTATCGGGATGCCCTGATAGACCGGGATCTCGGGAGTACTAAGGCTTGCCTTTGGGGAAGACCACCTAGGCGGGCGGCACGAAGCCGCCACGGGACGCTCGGGGGGCAAGTGCCCGACGAAGACCAGCGGCGCGCGTTCGCGCGCGAGTACGAGCATCACCAGCACGGCCTGTACTGCGAATGCCTGGCGGTGACGGGCGACCGCGAGGACGCGCGCGACGCCGTCCAGAGCGCGATGCTCCGTGCCTATCGCGCGATCCGTCGGGGCGACCGGCCGCAGTCGCTCCGGGCGTGGCTGCACCGGATCGCCCGCAACGAGGCGATCGACGTCCTGCGTCGTCGGCGCGTCCACGGCGAGCTGCACGACACCGACAGCGACCCCGCGCCGGGGCCGAGCGCGTGCGCCATCGCCCACGAGGGCCTCGACACGCTGGTCAGGGACGTCAATGACCTTCCGGCGCGCCAGCGGCAGGCGCTCGTCATGCGGGCCGTCGACGGTTGCGGTTACGGCGAGATCGCCGACGGGATGGGCATCAGCGGCGGCGCCGCGCGTCAGTCGGTCTGCGAGGCGCGGGCGATGCTTGTCGAG
>DASZDF010000526.1:0-3220 GCA_035942275.1 Solirubrobacteraceae bacterium
CCAGCGCGTACGCGGCCCAGCACCCGAGGCCGCCGACGCCGAGGAGCAGCACCGAGGCGCGCTCGAGGCGCCGCTGCACCGTCGCGCGCGGCGCGCCGGAGCCCGCGGCGTCCGCGAAGTACCGCAGCTGACGATCGAAGCGCTCGAGCACCGCCGGCGCGAGCTCGTCGTCGGCCGCGGCGTCCTCCAGCAGGCCGGCGGCGTCGAGCTGCGCCAGCGTCAGCTCGGCCGCCTCCGGCGCCAGGGTCAGGCCCTCCGCGCGCACCGCGGCGACGATCTCGTCGGCGCAGAGGCGGCCGTCGAGGCGTGCCAGCAGCGCGCGCTGCTCCGGCGGCGGCGAGCGCACGGCCAGGTCCGGCGCGTTCCCGCGCAGCAGGTAGACGTCGCCGTCCGGAGCGTCGAACGACTCGATCGTCTGCTTGATGCGCGGGCGCACCGGCATCGCTACGCGCCCTTGATGAAGGACGACGTCGGGACGACGTCCTGGGGCAGGGTGTCGATCTCGAGCATGGCTTCACCTCCTTCCCGTCGCGGAGGTGGAAGCGATTCGTACGCACTGAGCGCGATCGGAAAGGTCATCACACCGCAAAACGACCCCGCGGACCCTCACCAGGGTTTCAACTTGCGTGCGTTCGCATCCAACGACGCACTGGAGGAACGCCATGCGGACGCACCCCAACGGCCACAGCCCATTCTGGGACCGGCCGGGAACCCGCGACCGCTGCCTGCGCGAGGCTCAGCGGTACACGCGGTGCCCGTTCGACGCGGAGGACGTCGTGCAGGAGGCCCTGCTGCGCGCGTGGAAGACCCGCAGGACGCTGCGCAACACCGGTCACCCGATGCCGTGGCTGCTCCAGATCACCCGCAACGAGGCCCTGCGCTCGCTC
Source organism: Solirubrobacteraceae bacterium (assembly GCA_035942275.1). Lineage (GTDB taxonomy): Bacteria > Actinomycetota > Thermoleophilia > Solirubrobacterales > Solirubrobacteraceae > CADCVT01. The sequence continues at coordinate 888 of DASZDF010000526.1, forward strand.
GCGCGCACGGGCAGGGAGCGCGACCGCGCCGTCCTGGTGGGCGAGGTCGATCCCGCCGCTTCGACGGTCGACGAATGGACGGAGAATGCGGTGTTGCGGCTCGACGTGCAGGCGGCGATGTGCTCTCTGCGCCAACATGAGCAGCGAATGGTCAATCTTCGCTACAACGATGAGTTGACACACTCGGCGATCGCCGAGTCGATGAACATCCCGGTCGGAACATGTAAGGTTCGACTTCACAGACTGCGCAGGCGGCTCAGTGTGCTGCTTGCCGAGGAGGGTCCCGCATGAACTCACGTACCGTCGACACGAAGCTGATGAAGGCGCTCGCGCACCCGTTGCGCCAGCAGCTGCTCATGGCGCTGAGCGACAGGGTCGCCAGTCCGAGCGAGCTGGCCGAGGAGCTCGGCGAGCCGCTGGGCAACGTCAGCTACCACGTCCGGATGCTCGTCGACCTCGGCTCGATCGAGCTCGTCAGCACCACGCCGCGCCGCGGCGCGCTCGAGCACCACTACAAGGCCGTCGTCCGCCCGCTGCTCGACGACTCGAGCTACGCGACGTTCCCGACGTCGACGAAGCGCGCGCTGATCGGCGACATCCTCAAGGAGATCTGGAGCGACGTCGGCGCGGCCGCGGAGGCCGACGGGTTCGACGACGAGAAGGTCCACGTCAGCCGCCAGCCGATCACGCTCGACGCCGAGGGCTGGACGGAGGTCGCGAAGGTCCTCGAGGACGCCGTCTACCAGATCGAGGACATCAAGGCCAAGAGCGGCAAGCGCCTGGGCAAGAACGGCGCCGACGCGATCCAGAGCGTCGTCGCGATCCTGCACTTCCGCGCGGGCGTGACCGCCCCCGCGGCCAAGGGCAAGGCGAAGCCGAAGCGGCGCACGACGAAGAAGACGAGCACCAAGCGCTAGACGCGAAGGCGCGCCCGGCTCAGCGCACGAACGACGCGTCCGCCCGCAGGCGAAGGGCGAACGCGGCGATGAGCCGGGCGGACGCCTCGACGTCGTCGAGCTGGACCGTCTCGACGGGCGAGTGCATGTAGCGCAGGGGGAAGCCGACCAGCCCGGTCGGCACGCCGCTGCGGCTGATGTGGACGACGTCCGCGTCGGTGCCCGTCCCGCGGCCGGTCGCCTCGACGGTGTACGGGATCGACTCGGCGTCGGCCGCCTCGACGAGCAGGTCGTAGACGTGCGGGTGCAGCACGGTCCCGCGCCCGATCACCGGGCCGCTGCCGAGCGCGTGCTCGCCCTCCGTCCGCTTGTTGACGCAGGGCGCGTCGGTAGCGTGGGTGACGTCGACCACGATGGCGACGTCGGGCTCGAGCGCGAACGCGCTCGTCACCGCGCCCCACAGGCCGGTCTCCTCCTGCACGCTGGCGACCGCGACGAAAGGCCCGGTCGCGCCGCCCGCCTCGGCGACGAGCCGCGCCGACTCGAGCGCCACGAACGCGCCGAGGCGGTTGTCCATCGAGCGCGAGGCGAAGCGGCCGTTGGCGAGCTCGACCGGCTCGCCGGCGATCACCGCGACGTCGCCCACGCGCACGAGCCGGCGGGCGTCGTCGCCGTCACGCGCGCCGATGTCGATGTGCAGCTCCTCGAGCTTCGGCACCTTCTCGCGCTCGTCGGGCTTGAGCAGGTGGATCGGCTTCTTGCCGACGACGCCGGGGATCCGGCCCTCGCGCGTCGCCACCTCGACCCGCTGGCCCACGAGGATCACCGGGTCCCACCCGCCGACCTGGCCGAACCAGAGCAGGCCCTCGTCGTCGACGTGGGTGACGATGAGCCCGATCTCGTCGACGTGGCCGATGACCGCGACGAGCGGCCCGCCGCCCGTCCCGGCGACGCGCGCGATCGAGCTGCCCATCACGTCGCTGCCGACCTCGGCCCCGAACGCCCGAGCGGCCTCGCGCCACGTCGCCGCGGCCTCGGCCTCGACGCCGGAGGGGCCGAACGAGGTGAGCAGGGCCCGGAGCAGCTCGGGGAGCGGCACTACGTGCGGTCCCGCAGCTGGCGCAGGACGTACGGGAGGATCCCGCCGTGGCGGAAGTACTGCGCCTCCATCGGGGTGTCGATCCGCACCCGCGCGGTGAACGTCCTGTCCCCGGCGCGGACCTCGACCTCGCGCGGCAGCTCGCCCTGGTTGAGCGCGTCGGCGAAGCCCTCGATCGAGATCTCCTCCTCGCCGTCGAGGTCGAGCGAGTCGACCTGCAGCGGCAGGACGCCCATGCCGACGAGGTTCGAGCGGTGGATGCGCTCGAAGGACTCCGCGATGACGACCCGCACGCCGAGGAGCTTCGTGCCCTTCGCCGCCCAGTCGCGCGACGAGCC
>DASZDF010000527.1:0-6661 GCA_035942275.1 Solirubrobacteraceae bacterium
CGCTTCGCGACCGACTTCGACGCCGCGCTCGCGCTCTCCGCGGTGCTCGTCGCCTTCTCGGCCGCGATCCTGCTGGTGGTGAAGCTCGGTGCTCGCGCTTGAGGCGCGGACCCCGCTCGGGCCGATCGCGCTCGACGTGGCGATCGAGGTCGAGCCCGGGCGGTGCCTGGCACTCGCGGGCCCGTCCGGCGCGGGCAAGACGAGCGTCCTGAGGATCGCCGCCGGGCTGCTCACGCCGCGGGACGGCCGCGTCACCTGCGCGGGGCGCACGTGGCTCGACACCGCCACGCGGACGTCGCTCGCGCCCGACGAGCGCCGCTGCGGCTACGTCTTCCAGGAGTACGCGCTCTTCCCGAGCATGACCGCCGTGCAGAACGTCGCCTATCCCCTGCGGGGGAGGGACCGCCGCGCGAAGGCGCACGAGCTGCTCGAGCGCTTCGGCGTCGCCCACGTCGCCCACGCGAGGCCCGCGACGCTCTCCGGGGGCGAGCGCCAGCGGGTCGCGCTCGCCCGCGCGCTCGCCCGCCGGCCCGAGGCGCTGCTCCTCGACGAGCCGCTCTCCGCCCTCGACGCGCGGACCCGCGCGAGCGCCGCCCGGACCGTCAAGGAGATCCTCCAGGAGGTCGAGGTCCCGGCGCTGCTCGTCACGCACGACTTCGCCGAGGCGGCGGAGCTCGGCGACCGCGTCGGGGTCGTCGACGCCGGCCGGATCGTCCAGCAGGGGACCGCGAGCGCGCTGGCCGCGGAGCCGCAGACGTCGTTCGTCGCCGACTTCACCGGCGCCGTCGTCCTCACGGGCACGGCGCGGCCCGCGGAGGCCGGCCTCACCGCGGTCGACCTCGACGGCGGCGGAAGCGTGCTGAGCACCGACGTCGCGAGCGGCCCCGTCGCGGTGAGCGTCTACCCGTGGGAGATCGCCATCGAGCCGGCCGCCGGCGGCGGCACGCCGCAGAACCACCTGCCCGCGCGGATCGCGACGATCACCGTCGTCGGCAACCGCGCGCGGATCGCGCTCAGCCGCCCTCAGCCGCTCGTCGCGGAGGTGACCGCCGCGTCGGCGGAACGGCTCGCCCTGAAGCCCGGGGACGAGGTCGTCGCCACGTGGAAGGCCGCGGCGACGCGCATCGTGACCCGCTAGATGAGCTTCAGCGAGCCGCCGGGCTCGAGCACCTCGACCCGCACGTCCGGCGCCACGCGCGCGCACGCCTCCACGAAGCGCTCCGCCGGCTCGCGCCGCCGATGGCCGTGGCGCCGGCCGAGGCCGATGGGCAGGAGCGTGCCCCAGTGGATCGGGATCGCCGCGACCCGGGGCCGCAGCAGCGCCACCGCCTCGGCCGCCTGCTCGGGGTCCATGTGCCCGGGCCCGAGCTTCGTCCCCCAGCCCCAGATCGGCACCAGCGCGACGTCCAGCGGCCGGAGGTCCGCCATCTCGGCGTACAGCTCGGTGTCCCCGGCGAAGTAGATCCCGTCGACCACGTAGCCGACGGCCTCCACGGGCGGCCCGACCGGCAGCCGGCGGCCGTCGTGGATGGCGCGCACGGCCCGGATGGTGACGCCGCCGAACTCCAGCTCGTCGCCGGCGCCGACGTGGTTGATCCCGATGCCGGCGATGTGCTCCGCCGTCCACCGTGGCGCGACGATCGGGGCCTTCAGGCGCATGACGCTGGGAACGTCGAGGTGGTCGCGGTGCAGGTGCGAGACGAGGACCGCGTCGAGTCGCCCGACCTCGCCCGGATCCGGGCCCTGCCGCCGCAGGTGGCCGACGCGCCGGCGCAGGACGGGGTCGGTCAGCAGCCGCGCGCCGCCGACCTCGATCAGGACGGTCGCGTGCCCGAGCCACGTGATCCGCCTCACGCGCGGTACCCGGCGTGCCCGAGGTCGGCCAGCCAGCCGCGCATCACGCGGTGCAGCGCCTCCGCGCCGACGATCGGCCGGTCGGGCAGCGCGAAGCGGGCGGGGGAGAGGACGAACGGCGCGGTCTGCGTCCCGCCCATTCCTCCGTGCGACCCGACGAGCTCCTCGAACGCCGCGACCTCGCCGGTCTCCGGCCAGTACGTGCTGTTGACGACGACGTCCGGGCAGTGCGCGAAGCGGTCGGTGCGGGCGACGTGCGCCGCGGCGTTCGGACCGAACGGCCCGAGCGGGTCGTCGCCGACGACGTCCCCGTCTTCGAGGCACCGGATGCCGGAGGCGCCGAGCACGACCGCGCCGCGCTCCCGCGACCGCACGAGCACGAAGCCGACGCCGGGGTGCGCGGTCAGCGCCGGCAGCAGCCGCGGGTAGCGCGCCCCGATGTCCTCCGAGCGGACGCGGCCGGGCAGGCGGGGGAACGAGATGAGCCCGAGGCAGCCCGACGCCATGACGCTCACCTCCGGCACGTGGCCGTCCTCCGTCGATGGTGGCAGCGCCCGCCGCTGCGCTCGCGCCACCGCCCGCGCGGACCGCGTCGACCCCTGCGCCGCCTCCGTGACCGCCGCCCCGATCCGCCCGCGTGCCTCGTCCTCGCCCGACTCCTCGACCTCGACGTCCTCGGTCGCGCACGCGCGGCGCACCACCTCGTCGAGCGTCTCGCCGTAGCGCCGGCGGAACGTCGCGCCCTGCGTCTGCCCGTGGTCGGAGAGGACGACGATCTCGTACGGACGCGGCGCGTCGACCGCGGCGGCGCGCGCGATCCGCTCGACCTGGAGGTCGACCTGCCGCAGCACCGCGAGCGTCTCCGGCCGCTCGATCCCGGAGTGGTGCGCGACCTCGTCGTAGCCGAGGAAGGTCGTGTAGACGACCGGCCTGCCGGCGTAGACGTCGCCGAGGACCGCCTGCACCTGGAGGTCGCGCTGCACCACGGTCGCCCACGCGCGGATGAGCGCGTAGCGCAGCCCGCGGTGCACGCGCGGCTGCACGTCGCGCCGCCGCTGCTCGCGCGCGGCGCGCAGCTCGCCCGCCACGTCGACGATCGACAGCAGCAGCGTGCGGGCCACGTTGTACGGGCTCGCCATGTACGTGAAGTAGTCGCGCCCGATCGCGCCGTGCCGGTCGCCCGCCAGCACCGTGCTCATCGTGAGGAGCGAGTGCGGGGCGTCGCCCGAGAGGATGTTGGCCCGGCTCGCGCCGCCGCCGTGCAGCAGCCCGCGGCCGTCGGAGACGCGCCGCTCGATCTCGGCCGCGTCGCCCGGGTGGTTGGTGACGATCGGCCCGTCGCGCTCCTTCTCCCACCAGCGGAAGGCCGGGAGGTCGTCGTTCCTGCCGTGCAGCAGCCCCGCCTGACAGGCACCGGTCTGCGACGACCAGTCGGTCTCCCACGGCGTGAGCCGGTGCGTGCCCTCGCGGATCCAGCGCGCGAGCGCGGGCGCGTTGCCGTCGCGCAGCGCCCGGCGCAGCACGCTGTGCGCGAGCCCGTCGATCTCGAGGAACAGGACGCCGGGCACGTCGCTGTGCTCCGCGCCGCGCGCGCTGCGGACGGCGCGCCGGACGAGGTGGCGTCCGACCCGCTCCTCCTCGTCGATCGCGAGGATCGAGGTGACGAGCGTCGTGACGAGCGTCAGCCCGAGGACGACGAGCACCGCGGTCCCGAGCCCGTCGACCTCGACGCCCGGCAGCAGCGCCGCCACGAGCAGCACCACGGCGCCGTTGAGCAGCAGCACGCCGAAGCCGAGCGTCAGGACGGTCAGCGGCAACGTGAGCCGCAGGACGATCGGCCAGATCGCGCCGTTGACGGCCGCGGTCAGCGCGGCGGCGACGAGCGCCGCCCCCGGCCCGGGGACCTCCACGTCGCGCATCAGCGCGCTGAGCAGCAGCAGCGCGCCCGCGGAGGCGAGCCAGGTGACGAGCAGCCGGCCGACGGGCCCCGGGATCACCCGGGGATCTTCTCAGGAGGGAAGCGCGAGCCAGACGGAGCGGCCGTCCGCAGCGGCGCGGGCCTGCTCGTTCTCGTAGCCGGTCCGCGGCGCGCCGCAGCCGGCGGGCGGCCGGTCGCCGCGCAGGCGCTTCGCGGTCAGCGTGAAGCCGGACGCGCTGCGGCACGCGAAGTGGCGCTTCGTCGCGCACCGCTCTGCGGTCCAGCGACCGTCGGCCGGGCGCAGCGCGGCGCAGCCGGCGCCGACGTCCTCGCCCTGCGCCCAGCTCCAGACGAGCGCGTCGAGGCGCGCGTCGTCGGCGGTCAGCTGGTCCATCCCGAGCAGGTCGACGCCGCAACGGATCATCTCCGCGGCGGTCTCGGCGTCGATGCCGTCGTCGCGGGAGGCCGCGCCCGTGTTCGAGGCCGCCGAGGTCAGCCACGTGTCGTCCTCGAAGTAGCGGACGATCGCGCGATCGTGCGTCGCCTGGTCGAAGTCGGCGTGGCAGGAGTAGTTCCGCGGCCGCGTCTCCTCGTGGTCGCTCCACCCGAACGACCAGCTGCGCCAGGCGGCGCCGGCGCCGCAGTTGCTCACGATGAGCACCTGCCGGCCGGCGGCGAGCACGTCGGCGCGGGTGGTCTCGCCGGGAAGGTCGACGCACGTGCCGGCCGGGCCCTTCGGGCGGTGGACGAGGTCGCCGAGCTCGGCCTCGATCGCCGCGGCGGCGGCGTTGCTGCCCTCCTCGCCGCGCAGCTGGTTCTCGAGGTAGAGGAGGAGCACCTGGTCGCGGTGCGCGCGCAGCCACGCGCCGATCGGCCGCAGCGTCTCGCCGAGGAGCTTCTCGGCCGAGCAGCCGGCGCCCTCCTGGGCGTGGCAGACGACCGGGGCCATGCCGCCGCCGCGCGGGCTCGGGAACCAGTGGACGTCCAGCTCGAGCGAGCGGACGTCGACGCGGAGCTGGTCGACGAGCGAGAGCTGCTGGTTGGAGTCCATGACCGAGAGGGCCGGGCCCATCTCGGCGATGCTGTTGAACGAGTTGTGGGTGCCGACCCACTGCGCGTTGCGCAGCGGCACGGCGTCGCCGAGCGCGTGCTGGAAGGCGAGCGCGTCGTGCGTCCACGACGCCTCGTGCGCCGCGACGGCCGGCCCGTGGTCGGCGGTCGCCGCGGCGGCGTCGCGCGAGACGACGTCGGCGCCGTGGCACACCGTGGTCTGCACCTGTGAGCCGAGCGGCGCGCAGTCGTCGCCGTAGTCGGCCTGCGCCGGCGCGGCGAGCGCGAGCGAGGCGACGGCGGCGGCGAGCAGGGTGCGGGCCATGGACACCACAACGCCCGCGGCGTCAGGAACTGGCGAAGAAGCCGCGCAGGGCGTGCTGGAGGCGCAGGGTCATCGTCCCGTCGGCGACGATCGCGCTCCCGGCCTCGACCTCCGTGACCGTCACGGTCATGTGCACCCACTTGCGCCGCAGGAGGGCCAGCCAGCCGATCGGCCCGAGGAGGACGGCGACGTAGATCGTCCAGCCGGGGCGGTGCAGGCGCTGGAACGTCAGGCTCGAGCCGCCGGCGGCGGTCAGCGCGTACTCCTCGGCGGCGGCGCGGGCCAGCAATCCGTTGAGCGCCTCCTCGCGCAGCGCGTCCGGCGCGAGCGGGCTCGAGAAGCGCATCTCGACGTCGCGCAGCGTGCTGCCGCGCGTCACGAACGCGACGACGGCGGCGATCGCGAGGACGACCCCGCCGGCGGCGAGGAGGACCGCGAGCGTCTCGCTCACGTCAGCGCCGCGGGCCGCTCTGCCGCCGCGGCGGGCCGCCGTCGACCTCGGCCTCGGCGATCGTGTCCGCCGGCAGCGCGAACGGGCGGTAGTCCTCCATGCCGTCGGACGGCCCGCCCTCGACGAAGGAGCGACGGGGCGCGCGGAGCATGGGCAGCGACAGCGTGCCGCCGAGGACCTCGACCTGCGTCCCCGTCACGCCGGGCGTGAACCACGAGTCCTCCGAGCCCGACAGCCGCAGCGCGAGCCGGTGGCCCCTGCCGAACCGCCAGTCCTGCGGGTAGAGCGCGAAGCGGACCTCCTGCTCGCCGTCGCCGGCGGGCGAGAGCGCGCCGCGCTGCACGAACGTCGCGGAGCCGTCGGGCGCGACGTCGTAGAGATGCGCGACGACGTTCACGTCGGGGGCGGCGGTGTCGAGGCGCAGCCGCAGGACGGGCTCGCCGGCGAGGTGCGCCTCCCACGGCAGCGGCTTCGTGACGGTCCAGTGGCCGCTGCCCGGGTCGCCGTCGGCCTCGTTGCCCGGCTCGTCGGCGTACTCCCCGGCGCGGACCGGCATCGACCACGTGCGCGCGTCCTTCGGCGGCCATGCCCTCTCGGTCCGCCAGCGGCCGTCGCCGTTGCCCTCCTGCACGGTGATGGCGGGGTCGCGCTCGCGGGAGCCGACGCCGCGGACGTGCCGGTCGAGGAAGCGCATCGACTGCTCGAGGAAGCCGCGCCGGCCCACCGTCTCCTCATGGCCGCGGACGTGGGTGAACTGGCCGAACCAGGCCTGCTTCGGCCCGTCGAGGGCCTCCCAGACGTCGAGGTGCACGGGCTTCGTGTTGGCGTCGTAGAAGCCGTGGGTCCACAGCGTCGGGACCTGGGAGCCCTTGGCCTTCAGGTACGGCTCGCGGCCCTGCCAGAAGGCGGAGTCGCGGTCGCGCTCGGTGTTCATCCCGACGACGGCGTCGAGTCGGCACTGCGGCGGCTGCGTCAGGCCGGCCGCGGTGGCGGCGGCGTACTCCGCCGACGTGAGCGTGTCCGCGTTCTGCGGCGGGAGGAGATCGTCGGTCGTGTAGAGGCT
>DASZDF010000528.1:0-12384 GCA_035942275.1 Solirubrobacteraceae bacterium
GTGAAGCCGTCCTCGGCGGGCCGCACGACGCCGCACGCCGCCGTCGCCAGCGCGCCGGTCGAGTGCTCGCGCAGCAGCGCCGCGTTGACGCCGCAGAGCACGTCGGCCGCGCCGGGCGCGGTCCCGGGCGTCGCGAGGGCGAGGGCGCGGATCGTGCTGCGCACGACGCCGGTCAGCACCGCCGCCTGCGTGCCCTTCCCGCAGACGTCGCCGATCGCGAGCATCCACGCGCCGTCGTCGGTCTCGAAGAGGTCGTAGAAGTCGCCGCCGACCTCGCTGCCGTCGCCGACCGGCCGGTAGCGCACGGCCACCTCGACCCCCGGGATGTCGGGCAGCGCGCGGGGGAGGAGGCCGGCCTGCAGCGTCCGCGCCACGTACGCGCGCTCCTCGTAGAGGCGAGCGCGCTCGAGCGCCTGCGCGCCCTGCCGCGCGATCGCGACGAGCAGGTCGACGTCGGCCGCCTCGAACGGCCCGGTGTCCGGGAAGCCGAGGCCCATGCAGCCGGGCACGTCGCCCTCGAACAGCAGCGGCACCGCCGCGAACGCCTCGAAGTCCCCGCGCGGCGGGAACCCCGGGAAGCGGGCCATCCAGTCGGCGCGCGACTCGAGCAGGACGGGCTGCGCCGCGCGCGTCGCCGCCGGCATCGGCGCGTCGAGGTCGAGCGGCAGCTCGGAGGGCGCGCCGCCCGCGATGCCGAAGCGGTGCTCGATGCGCAGCGCGCGGTCGTGGACGCGCAGGCCGAGCACGCCGCAGCTCGCGCCGGTGGCCGCCATGCCCGCCTCGACGATGACCTCCGCGACCTCGTCCTTCGTGAGCGCGGCCGCGAACCGCTCGGTGACGGCCTGTAGCCGCGCGGTGCGGTCGAGCAGCCGCTCGCGCTCCCGCTCGGCGGCACGGCGCTCGGTCAGGTCGACGACGAGGCAGATCCACTCGTCGGCGCGGTCGGGGAGCATCGTCGCGCCGATCAGGACCGGGACCGGCGTCCCGTCGCGGTGCCGGCACTCGGTCTCGAACGTCGCCGTCGAGCCGCCGCGCCAGCGCTCCGGCGCGATGGCCTCCCACGAGAAGTCCCCCGCCGCGACGTCGGCCTGCGTGTGGCCGACCATGTGGAGGAAGGCGTCGTTGGCCTCCGTCACGCGCTCCCCGCGGCCGTGCACGACCCCGACGACGCCCGACTCGGCCAGCGCGCGGAAGCGCCCCTCGCTGCGGCGCACCGCCTCCGCCGCGCGGTGGCGCTCGGTCGTCTCGACGACCGCGCAGACGACGCCCAGCATCCCCGCCTCGCCCACGACCGGCGCGTACGAGGCGAGGAAGACGCGACCGTCCTCGCCGAGGACCTCGCGATCGCGCACGGCGCGGGCCGTCTCGAGCACGCGGCGGACGTGCCGGACCGCCTCGCCGAACGCCTCCCCGAGGATCGCGTCCATCGACTCCCCGAGGTGCTCGGCCACCGGCCGTCCGTTGATCGCCGCGAGCTGGCGGTTGATGAGGACGTACCGGAGCTCGGTGTCGACGAACGCCATGCCGACCGGCGCCGTGTCGATCAGCGCGTCGAGCAGGGCGCGCGACGACTCCGCCGCTTCGTACGCCTGGGCGTTGCGCAGCGCCTGCGCGCAGCGCTCGGCCAGCTCGAGCGCGACGGGGAAGTCGGCCTCGCCGTAGACGCGGGCGGCGTCGGTGGAGAGGAACGTCAGGGCGCCCAGCGGCCGGCCGTCGGCCTCCATCGGCACGACGAGGAACGAGACCGCGCCGAGGCGCTCCCACACGCGCAGCTCGGCCGTGGACGCGAACGGCAGCGACCCGGTGGGAGCGGCCGGGTACACGGCGGGCCGGCGCTCGACGATCGCGCGCCGGACGCCGGCCTGACGGTCGGCGGCGGGCCGGCTGCGGCGCCGCTCGCGCAGCTCCAGCAGCAGCGCGTCGGCGGCGGCGTCGGGGTGGCCGGAGGAGAGCTGGCGCAGCGACCCGTCGGGCTGCAGGACGTCGACGGCCGCCCAGTCCGCCAGCTCGGGGACCGCGAGCCGCGCGATGTTGCGCAGCGTCTCGTCGAGGTCGAGCGACGACGCGAGCAGGCGCCCGGCCTCGGTGAGAAGCCCGTCCAGGGACGGATGGTCGGCGTGCCGTGCCTCCACGGAGCGACTCTAACCGGCCGGATCGACGGCGAGGCGCCCGTTCTCGCCGAGGCGCAGCGCGAGCCGGCCGTTCAGCAGGTCGAGGAGCTGGGTGCCGACCAGCTCCCGCCGCCAGCCTCGCAGCGTCCGGACGTCGGGCTCCGGCGCCCCGACGCGCACCGACTTGACGATGCGCTCGAGGTCGGCGCGCGCGGCGACCAGCTCGTAAGCGAGCCCGGCCTCGTAGGTGCGGGCGCGCGTCAGCGACTCACACAGGGCGATCGCCGGCCCGTCGCGGGGATCCGGCGGGATCGGCTTGTCTCCGTCGCGGGGGATCGGGTCGCGGTCGCGCCCGCGGGCGACGGCCTCGAGGATGTCGCGGCCGCGCCGCCGCACCGTCTGCTCGTTGAGCCCGCGGATCTGCTGGAGGCGCCCGATGTCGCGGGGCCGGCGGCGCGCGATCTCGACGAGCGGCGCGTCGGGGAGGACCGAGGAGACGGGCCGGTCGCTCTCCCGCGCGGTGCGCTCGCGCCACTCGACCAGCTCGCGCGCGACCGCGCGCACCGGCGCGTCGAGGCCGCCGATCCGCGGCAGCTTGGCGAAGATCACGTCGACGTCGCGGGTGTCCGTGATCGTCTCGAGCATCCGGCACTCCTCGCGCGCCCACTCGAGCCGCCCGCTGTCCGCGAGCTGCCGCTGGAGCGCGTCGGCGAGCTGGACGAGGTGCAGGACGTCCTCGCGGGCGTAGAGCACCTGCTCGGAGGTCAGCGGCCGGACGTCCCAGCGCGTGAAGCTCGCGCTCTTGCGCAGCCGCACGCCGAGGACGTCGCCGAGCAGCGCCTCGTAGCCCATCTGCGCGCCGCGGCCGGTGAACCCCGCGGCGACCTGGGTGTCGAAGACGTTCGTGACGTCGGTCTGCCAGGTCCGGCGCAGCAGCGCGACGTCCTGACGGCCGGCGTGCATGACGATCTCGACCGCGGGATCGGCGAGCACCGCCGCGAGCGGCGACGGGTCGAGGTCGTCGTCGAGGGTGTCGAGGACCTCGACGTCGGACTCGCCGTCGCCGCGCTCGACGGCGACCTGGGCGAGGCAGAGCAGCGAGCGGTAGCGGCCCTCGCCCATGAACTCGGTGTCGATGCCGAGCCTTCCGTGTTCGCGCGCCCGCCCGGCGAGGGTCTCGAGGTCCACTGCGCGGGAATCTACCGGCGGCGCTCCAGCTCCTGCCGACGTTCTGCGCTGACCTCGTCCGGCCACACGCCGTGGCGGTCGAAGAACGCGCGGGCGTCGTCCTCCTCGTCGCGCTCCTGCTCGCCCGCGACGCCGACGCGGTAGAGCCAGTTCAGCAGCCAGACCGACAGCCCGGCGCTGACGATCAGCAGGCCGCCCTCGAGGCCGTTGCGGTCGGGCTGGATGGCGATCACGACGATGCCGGCGACGCAGATCGCGATCGGCAGGCCGATGCGGACGGAGCGCATCACGAGGCGACCAGCACCGTCGGCTCGGTGGGGATCAGCGCCGGGTCGAACGCGGCGACCAGCTCGTCCATGCCCGGAGTCTGACCGGCTTCGGCCAGCCCCGCGCTCGCGGCGAGCTCGCCGCGGACGCTCTCGGCCGTCTCCCCGCGCGCGAGGCGGTCGGCGAGGGTCACGGCGCCGTGGCGCTTCGCGAGCCGCGCGCCGTCCGGCCCGAGCACGAGCGGGACGTGCGCGTACGCGGGGACCGACAGGCCGAGGCGGCGCGCGAGCACGATCTGGCGGGCCGTCGTCTCGGCGAGGTCCGCGCCCCGCACGACCTCCTCGATCCCCTGCGCGGCGTCGTCGACGACCACCGCGAGGTTGTAGGCGGGCGCGCCGTCGTTGCGGCGCACGACGACGTCGTCGACCGCCGCCTCGATCGGCCCGAGGAGCCGGTCGACGTAGCCGGCGCGCTCGCCGCCGGCGCGCAGCCGCAGCGCGGGCGCGCGCCCGGCGCGCTCGCGGTCGAACCGCTCGGTGGCGGTGAGCTCGCGGCACGTGCCGGGGTACGCGCCCTCGGGCAGCGGCCCGTGGGGGGCCGAGGCCGCCTCGCGGATCTCGCGCCGCGTGCAGTAGCAGGGGTACAGCGCGCCGTCGCGGTCGAGCGCGGCGATCGACTCCGCGTACGCGGCGAGGCGGTCCGACTGCGTGACGACCGGCGGATCCCAGTCGAGCCCGATCGCGGCGAGGTCCTCCAGCTGCTGCTCGGCCACCCCGGGGCGGACGCGACCCGCGTCGAGGTCGTCGACGCGCATGTGGAAGCGCGAGCCGGCCGAGCGGGCGAAGAGCCATGCGAGGAGCGCCGTGCGGAGGTTGCCGAGGTGGAGCGTCCCGGTGGGGGAGGGGGCGTAGCGCCCGATCACGTCCCAAGTGTGCCGCGCCACGTCGGATGGGCCGGGGCCCACCCGAGCGCCGCCTTGGCGCGGGCGTTCGCGGCGCCGCGCTGCTGCGTCGAGAACGCGACGGCGATGCGCCCGGCGGCGAGGCGGGCCACGAAGGCCGGCACGCGCATCGGCTTCGGCGCGCCGATCGTGGCCGCGACGACCGGGAGCCAGTCGCGCAGGGCGGCCGGGTCGTCGTCGGCGACGTTCAGGATCCCGGTGGCGTCGGACTCGACGGCGGCGACGGTGGCGTCGGCGGCGTCGTCGACGTGGACGAACGAGGACACGCCGGTCCCGCGGCCGACGATGGGATAGCGGCGCTTGCGGATCATCGCCGTCATCGCGCCGTCGGCGGCGTACGAGGTGCCGGGCCCGTAGAACCAGCCGTAGCGCAGGACGAGCGCCTCCAGGCCGGAGTCGAGCGTCGCCTGCTCGCCGGCGACGGTGGCGCCGAGGGTGGTCGCGAAGGGCTCCGGTGCGTCGTGCCAGAGGGGATCGTCCTCGGTCGCGAGAGCGTGCCCGCCGGCGTCGCCCGCCGCGGCCGCTCCCCCGCCGGCGGGCGCGTAGACGAACGCGATCGACTGCGCCACGAGCCTCCGGGCGCCCGCGTCCCGGGCAGCTCTGACGAGGTTCGGGTAGCCCTCGGCGCGGATCCTCTCGAGCCCCTTCATCTGCTCGGCGTACTTGCGCGGGTCGAGCGCGCGGGGGATGTCGGTCAGCTCGTTGACGACGACCTCGGGGCGGGAGCCGGCGACCGCCTCGGCCAGCGCGCCCGGCGCGAACACGTCCGCGATCACCGAGTCGGCGCCGGCCGCGCGCAGCTCGGCCGCCCGCTCCGGCGAGCGCGTCATGCCCGTCACGTGGTGCCCCGCGGCGAGCAGCCGCCGCACAAGAGGTCGCCCGATCGCCCCCGTCGCACCCGCCACGAACACCCGCATCGCGGGCGGGACCCTACCCGTGACCGCTAGGCTCGCGCAGCCGTGAGCGCCGACGAGCCAGCCGAGATCCCGTGCCCGCCCTGCCGGGCCACCGGCAGCGTGATCTCCAACCTGGGCGGCACCGCGCAGCAGGTGACCTGCCCGTGGTGCAACGGCAGCGGCCGGCTCAGCCCGGGGCACGACGCGCAGGCGCGCTGGCGCGAGGGCGGCCCGGACGGGCCCGCCGCGGCGTAAACCTTCGTCGAACACCCGCGCCGGAGCCTCAATCACGGCCGCGCGCGGCCGATCCGCAAGGGCAATGCCGATCCTTGCCCGCGCGCTCGCCGTCGTGGCCTGCTGCCTCCCCCTCGCGTTCCCGGCGTCCTCCGCCGCAGAGCTCACGCTCAGCCACGTCAACGCCGACGCGGTCGAGCAGTCCGGCAACGGCGACGACGTCGTCGGCCGCGGCGACACCTTCCGCCTGCGCGAGACCGTCGGCACGACGACCGCGCTGACCGGCGCGAACGCGCTCCTCATGAGCCCCACGCCGGGCCTGACGCTGCACCGGAGCACGTCGCCGTACTCGAACGCGCCCGCGGGAGGGCGCTCGACGAACACGACGCCGTTCGAGGCGACGATCGCCGACAGCGTCCCGTGCGGCACGCTGCTCGCCTTCACCGTCGCGATGAGCGCGGCGAGCGGGAGCGGCAACGTCTCGTTCAGCGTCCCGACCGGCGCCCGCGGCCCGATGAACCCGTACGACGCGGTGCCCGGCAGCCAGCCGCTCGCGGACGGCGGCGTCACCGACGTCCAGATGGGCATCCTCGACTCGGGCCGCGTCAAGGGCATGGAGGTGCGCATCGGCGCCCTCTCGCACCCCCGTCTCTCCGACCTGCGCCTCTCGCTCGTCGGCCCGGATGCCCACGAGGTCGTGCTCGCCGAGGCGGGCGACCTCTCCGGCACCACCCTGACGGACACCGTCTTCGCCGACGGCGGCGTCGCGGTCGGCGACGTCCGGCCGGAGACCGTCGTGCGCGCCCCGCGCGGCGACCTCGACACCTTCGAGGGGCGGCTGCTCAACGGCACGTGGACCCTGCGCGTCGTCGACGCGGTCACCGGGGAGACCGGGACGCTCGGCGACTGGGGCCTCGTCGCCGCGAAGGCGTTCTGCTCCGGCATCCCGAAGGCGCGCTTCACGATGACCCCGTCGGAGACCGAGCCGGGCGGCACCGTCCAGTTCGACGCCACGGCCTCCTCCGACGACGAGGGGCCGATCCGCAAGTACGAGTGGGACCTCGACGGCGACGGCACCTACGAGGCCACCGGCGCGACGGTGCAGCGCACGTACCCCGTCAAGGCCAAGGTGCCCGTCAAGCTGCGCGTCACCGACAGCGACCGGCTGACCGACACGGAGCTGATCGACCTCCCGGTGACGATCAAGCCCGTCGCCGCTATCACCGCCTCGCCGACCGACCCGCCGCCGATGACCGGCGAGACGGTGCGGCTCGACGCCCGCGGCTCGACCGACAGCGACGGCACGATCGTCGGCTACGAGTGGGACACCGACGGTGTCAACGGGCCCGACCTCGACTCCGAGGGCACCGGCTTCGTCGACGTCGTCTACGAGAAGGCGAAGACCTACACGGCCACGGTCTGGGTGACCGACGACAGCGGCTCCCGCGACAGCGAGAAGGTGCAGGTCCTCGTCCGCAACCGGCCGCCGGTCGCCAACGTCGCCGATCCCGGCCTCGTCGTGCGCGACCGGCCGAAGACGCTCTCCGCCGAGGGGTCCTCCGACCCGGAGGAGGGGATCCTCACCTACGACTGGGACCTCAACGGCAACGGCACCTACGAGACGACCAGCGGCACGTCGGAGACCGTCGAGCACACGTTCACCACGGCCGGCCCCGCGACGATCGGCGTCCAGGTCACCGACGACAACGGCAGCACGGACACCGACACGCGCCAGATCGTCGTCACCCGCGCCCCCGAGGTCGTCCTCCGGGCCGACCCGAACCCCGTCTCGCTGCGTCGCACCGTGACGCTCGACGCGACCGGCTCCCACGACCCGGACGCCCCGTCGGCGCCGCTCGTCTACGAGTGGGACGTCGACGCGGACGCGGACGCCGACTTCAGCCCGCCCGGCCCCGCTACGCGCGTCATGAGCTGGCCGACGCCGGGGAGCCGCACGATGCGCGTCCGGGTGACCGACCCGAGCGGCGCGCAGACCGTGGGCACGATCGTGGTCGTCGCGCGCAACATCCTGCCGGTCGGCGTCATCGCGGCGCTGCCCGCCGCGCCGAAGGTGGGCGACGCGACGCAGCTCGCCGCGGCGGGCTCGTTCGACCCCGACGGCACGATCACGCGCTACCAGTGGGACCGCGACGGCGACGGCGGCTACGAGCACGACACCGGCACGACGCCGACGGCGACCGCGACGTTCGCGAACGCGGGCAACGTCACCGTCGGCGTTCGCGTCACCGACGACGACGGCGGCACCGCCACGAAGACGATCACGATCGCGGTCGCCCCGCCGGCCGGCGGCACCACGCCGCCGCCCGACCCCGGCGGCACCGGGGGCACCGGCGGCACGGGCGGGACCGGGGGCACGGGCGGCACCGGCGGCGGGACCACGCCCACGGCGCCGGGACCCGGTGTCGACACCGCGGGCGACCCGGAGCCGGTCGAGGAGCCCACGGCGCCCGCCGGCGGCCCGGCGGACGACACTCCCCCGACCGCGGAGCGGCCGTTCGGAGCCTGGGTCGGCGGCCCGGCGATCCAGCGCACCGCCCAGGTGCTCGCGCGCGGCCTGCTCGTGTCCTGCCGCTCCGAGGTCGCCGCGCGGTGCACGGTGACGGCCTCGCTGGCCGCCGCCGACGCGAAGCGCCTCAAGCTCGGGCGCAAGGCCGTGGTGGTCGGGAAGACCGCGTGGCCGGTGCCCGAGGGGCGCTCGGCGCGAGCCCGCCTCAAGCTGACGGACAAGGCCCGGCGCGCGCTGCGCGGGAAGGCGGGCGTGCGCGTGCTCGTGCGCGCCACCGTCCGTGCCGCGGACGGCCGCGAGGTCGCCCTCAGCCGCGTGTTCCTGCTGCGCCGTTAGCGGCGCGCGTCCAGAACGGGTCTGGACGGTTGTCCGGTCATACGCCCCGTGTCCTTCAAGACACGTACCCGCCGGCCGACGAACAGGGCGTAGCCAGGACCTTGGGGACTGGCGGAAACCAAACCATGCCAAGCCCCAGGAGGGGAACGGTTCACATGCTCAACAAGCTGCGCACCCGCGCCCAGGACGAGAAGGGCTTCACCCTGATCGAGCTTCTGGTCGTCATCCTGATCGTCGGCATCCTCGCCGCGATCGCCCTGCCGACCTTCCTCGGCCAGCAGAAGAAGGGTCAGGACGCTTCCGCCAAGTCGGACGCCCGGAACCTCGTCTCGCAGGTCGAGTCCTGCTTCGCCGACACGCAGGACTACACCAAGTGCGCCACGGCTGCCCAGCTGGGCACGACCGGTCTGAAGATCGGCGCCCTCCCGGGCGAGGTCGAGGTCACCGGCCCGACCGCCGACGGCTACACCATCAAGGGCCACTCCAAGTCCGGCAACGAGTTCCGGATCGTCAAGCTCGCCGGCGGCGCGCCGACCCGCGAGTGCGACACCGACGGCCAGGGCGCCTGCCCGTCGGACGGTAAGTGGTAGTTCCCGGATCTCTTCGATCCTTCGCCGCGAGGCGGGCTTCGGCCCGCCTCGTCGCGTTTAAGGGCTCGACGATGCGTCCATGCGCGGGGGCGCCGGCTCAACACCTTCGGTGGGCCGCCGACTGACCACCTGATGGCCCGTCGCCTGCTCACGCGCCTCCTCCGCGAGGAGGACGGCTTCACCCTCACCGAGCAGCTCATCGTCTGCGTCGGGCTCGCGTTCATCCTCGCCGCCATCCTCGGCCTCGCCGACGTCGCGACGAAGTCCGCGCCCGCCGACCGCGAGCGCGTCCACGCGGTCCGCGACGCCCAGATCGAGCTCGACAAGATGACGCGCGAGCTGCGCGCCGCGCACGCGATCGCCATCGAGCCCTTCAAGGCGACCGCCCAGGTCCTGAAGAACAACGTCGCGGTGACGGTCACCTACGACTGCTCGGGCACCCCCGTCAACGGCCTGCGCAAGTGCGTCCGCTCGCAGCTCGGGGGCTCGCCGGGCCCATCGCTGACCGTGCTGCCGCGCATCGCCAACGCGACGAGCCGCCCAGTCTTCACCGCGCAGCAGCGCAACGACAGCGCCGGGGTGGGGTGGACGACCTACGTCCGCACCCTCGTGGAGGTGCCGTCCCGTGGCGAGCGCACGGTGGGCGGCAAGGCGCGGATCGTGCTCGACGACGGCTTCTACCTGAGGAACATCGATGCGCTTCATTGAGCGGCTCCGCGGCGAGCGCGGGATGACGCTGATCGAGCTCCTGGTCGCGGCGACGATCTGCGCGGTCGGCACGATCGCGACGATCGGCGTGATCGACACGTCGCGCTCGGTCTCGGTCAAGAGCGAGAAGCGCGACGCGATGGCCCATCAGGCCGAGCGCGAGCTCGAGCGGCTGATGGAGCTGCCCTGGGCGAACCTCGGCCACGTCGTCGTCAGGCCGACCGCCAACCCGACGCCCGCCGGCAACCCGAGCACCTACATCGCCGGCGACTCGTACAAGTACGACCGCAACAACCCGAGCGCGACCGAGCAGCTGGTCGCACTCGTCGACGGCCAGGTGCCGAACACGAGCGCGGAGTGGGACGACGCGCAGACGCGCCTGACGGGCCGCGTCTACCGCTACGTCACCCGCGTGGGCGCCAACGCGCGGCGGATCACGGTGGTCGTGACCGCGAACGGCGAGCACTCCCCGCCGGAGCTCCTCCTGTCCTCGATCAAGACGACCCCGGTCCTGTGATGCGCCGACTCCTCAACCGCTTCCTCCGCAACCAGTCGGGCGTCGCCCTGCCGGTGGTCCTCGGCTCGCTGACCGTGGTGACCGGCCTCGCCGCCGGGACGTTCATGGTCACCGTGGAGGGCAACCACGCCTCGGCCCGCGACCGCGACAGCAAGAAGGCGCTCGGCGCCGCGGAGGCGGGGCTCCAGATGGCGAGCCTGAAGCTCACCGAGCTCAACCCGGGCGTCGACAAGTGCGTCACGTTGAGCCCCGTCGACCCCGGCACCTCGGGCGCGGCCCCGGGCGAGTGCCCGATGACCGACTGGCAGCCGATCGGCAACGGAGCCCGCTACCGCTACACCGTCGCGACGCCCACGAGCGGGTCGTGCCCGACCGTCCCGGGCTTCACGCCGAGCGGGCTCGACCGCTGCATCACGTCGATCGGCGAGGTCAACGGCATCCGGCGCCGGCTGCAGCTGCGCTTCTACTTCCGCCCGCCGTTCCTGCCGTGGGGCCACGCCGGCCTCGTCGGCAAGAACAAGGTCGACATCGGCCTCAACAAGACGATCAACAGCCCGGTCGGCACGAACGGCCAGGTCCTCCTCGGCAACAACTCGCAGATCGTCGGCGACATCAAGATCCCGGACACCGCGGCGCCGCCCCAGTTCGGGCAGCACGCGAGCGCGACGCTCGGCGTCACCGAGGTGCCGGAGTGGCAGTTCCCGGAGCTCGACTGGGCGACGCCGAAGACCGACCACAACAACGCCTACCTCGACGCGCAACTCGACCCACCCGTGTGGGACGGCAAGTACCTGAAGCTCAACCAGCAGCAGGACATCACGCTGGTGGGCGGGACGTACTACCTGTGCGGCTTCGACGCGCCCAACGGCAACACGATCAACGTGCCCGACGGGCAGTTCGTCCGGATGTACATCCTCGGCGACCGCGGCGACTCGTCGTGGTGCAACGAGAACGACCCCGTCGACGGGCGCTTCGTCATCAAGAACGACGGCGTCGTCAACCCGCTTCCCGTGACCGATCCGAAGGCCGAGCAGTTCGCGCTCTTCGTGTACGGCACCGACCCCGACAACCACGACAACCCGCCCGACGTCGACATGAACAACGGCGTCGCCTTCTGGGGCACGATCTGGGCGCCGAACTCGACGATCCAGATCAAGAACAACCAGACGATCAAGGGCGGGTTCACCGGCGGCACGATCGACATGAAGAACAACGGCGGGTTCTCGTACGACTCGGACATCGCCAACCAGGCGCTGCCCGGCACCGCCCGCGCCGAGAACCTGAGCTGGGCCGAGTGCAAGCGCGACCCCGCCACCGCCACCGACCCGGAGTCCGGCTGCTCGTAGAGGGCCTCTGCCCCGTCCCGAACCAACCCCCGACCGGAGCACGTTCCCCATGCCCGTTCCCGTCATCGCCGTCGCCGGCCTCTTCGGCCTCATCGTCGGCTCCTTTTTGAACGTCGTCACGCACCGCCTCCCGCGCGGCGCGTCGCTCGTCACGCCGCGCTCGGCCTGCCCGGGCTGCGGCGTCCCCGTGCGCCCGTACGACAACGTGCCCGTCCTGTCGTGGCTGCTGCTGCGCGGGCGCTGCCGCGACTGCCACACGCCGATCTCCGCGCGCTACCCGCTCGTGGAGGCCGGGACCGCCGCGCTGTGGCTCGCCGTCGTCGCCGTCCACCACGCCGACACGACGCAGCTCGTGCTCGGGCTGGTGCTCGTGACCTTCCTCGTCCCGATGGCGCTCATCGACCTCGAGCGGCAGATCATCCCGAACAAGCTCACGGGCCCCGCGGCGCTGGCCGCGCTCGGCCTCGGGCTGGCCCTCGACCCGGGCGGGGAGCCCGAGCGGCTGCTCGCCGCGCTCGCCTTCGGTGGCGTGTTCGCGCTGCCCGCGTTCATCGGCGCCGGGATGGGGATGGGCGACGCGAAGCTGGTCGGCGTTCTCGGCCTGTTCCTGGGCTGGCATGCGGGCCTGGCGATCCTCGTCGCGCTCGTCGTCGGGACGGTTGTCGGCGTCGCGATCATCGCCCGCGTGGGCATGACCCGCGGG
>DASZDF010000529.1:0-5795 GCA_035942275.1 Solirubrobacteraceae bacterium
CGCGGACCATCCCCGCGAGGGCCGCGACGTCGTCAGCGATGCCAGTCAACGGGCCCGGCCACGAGCGTGTGGCTGCCCAGCGGCCGGCCGAGCACCTGCTGGGCGCGGCGGGCGCAGTCGACGAGGCTCGGCAGGTCGATCTCCGTCTCGACGCCCATCTCGTGCAGCATCGACACGAGGTCCTCGGTCGCGATGTTCCCGGTCGCGCCCTTCGGGACCGGGCACCCGCCCAGCTCGCCGAAGCTCGACTCGAACGACTCGCACCCGCCCTCGAGCGCGGCGAGCACGTTCGCGAGCCCCTGCCCGCGCGTGTTGTGGAAGTGCGCGGTGAGCTCGACCCCCTCCAGCTCCTCCCGCGCCCGCTCGAAGAACCGGCGGACCTGGAGCGGATTGGCCATGCCGGTCGTGTCGCCGAAGCCGATCTCGGCGGCGCCGGCGTCGCGCAGCCGCTTCGCGATCGCGAAGACGCGCTCCTCCGGGACGTCCCCCTCGTACGGGCACCCGAACGAGACGCTGATGATGCCCTCGCAGTGCAGCCCCTCGGCGGCCGCGCGCGGGAGCACGCGCTCGAGGCCGGCCAGCGACTCCTCGATCGACCGGTTGACGTTCTTGCGGTTGTGCGTCTCCGACGCCGACAGGAAGCAGTTGACCTCGTGGAACCGGTCGCGGTGCTCGAGCGCCTTCTCGAGCCCCTTCTCGTTCGGGATGAGAACGGAGAGCGAGACGCCCTCGGGGACTTCGATCGCCGCCAGCACCTCGGGCGCGTCGGCGAGCTGGGGGATGACGTCCGCCCGGACGAAGCTCGTGACCTCGAGCCGCTTCAGCCCGGTCCGCGCGAGGCAGTCGATCAGCGCGAGCTTGTCGTCGGTCGCGATGATCTCGGGCTCGTTCTGGAAGCCGTCGCGAGGCCCGACCTCGCGGATGCGGACGCGCGTCGGAAGCTCGCTCATGCCCTCTTGACGACGCGGCGCTCGTGCGTGCCGACGCCGAGCGTGCGGTCTCCCTCGCGGACCTCGACGTCGAAGCGCCACTTGCGCTCGTCGGCCACCTCGCGCAGCTTCGCGGTGACCGTGCACTGCGCGCCCTCGGCCGCGGCTCCGACGTGCTTGATGCACACCTCGAACCCGACGGTGGCCTGCCCCTCGGGGAGGTGCTCGAGCGCGAGCATCGCCGCGCAGCGCTCCATCATGCCGATCATCCCCGGCGTCGAGAGGACCTTCACCGGGATCGTGCCGCCCACGTCGGTGAGGAGCCGGCCCTCGACCGTGAACTCGTCGGTGCGCTCGGCGCCTTCGGGAGCCATCGTTGCGCGGGCACCTTATACAGTCGCCCGCCCATGGCGGAGGGCGTCTCGATCATCGGCGGTACGGGGGCGCTGGGCTTCGGCCTGGCGGTCCGGCTCAGCGCCGCGGGCGTGCCGGTCGTCATCGGCTCGCGCGACCACGCGCGGGCGCAGGAGGCGGCGGAGCGGGCTCGCGAGAAGTTCCCGAGCGGGACGTGCGAGGGGCAGCTCAACGAGCACGCCGCGCGCGAGAGCGAGGTGGTGTTCCTCTGCGTCCCGCTGCGCAACCAGGTCGAGAACCTCGTCAACCTGCGCGAGCACCTCCGCGAGGGGCAGATCCTGGTCGACGCGACCGTCCCGCTCGCCGCGCCGCTCGGCGGCAAGGCCACCCGGACGATCGGGATCTGGCAGGGCTCGTGCGCCCAGCAGGCCCAGGAGATGGTGCCCGACGGCGTCCGCGTCGTGAGCGCGCTCCACACGGTCGCCGGGCCCGTCCTCCAGGACCTCGACGCCCGCTTCGAGGAGGACGTCCTCGTCTGCGGCGCCAAGCGCGACGACAAGCGGCGCGTCGCGGGGATCATCGAGAAGATCGAGGGGCTTCGCTGCGTCGACGCCGGCCCGCTCGAGATGGCGCGCCTCGTCGAGCCGCTCACCGCGCTGCTGATCGGCATCAACGGGCGCTACAAGACCCACGCGGGGATCCGCGTCACGGGGCTTCCCGAGGGCGACCTCTTCCCGCCGCTGAAGAAGCGGTAGTGCCCGCCGCCGAGCGTCCGGGCGGGGGTGCTCCGGTCGTCGTCCTCGCCGGCGGGACGGGCGGGGCGAAGCTCGCCCGCGGGATGCTCGACGTCGTCGGCGACGACCTCGTCGTGATCGCGAACACCGCCGACGACGTGGAGATCCACCGCGCGCACGTCTCACCCGACCCGGACCTCGTCACCTACTGGCTTGCGGACCGCATCGACGAGCGCGGTTGGGGCCTTCGCGACGACACGTTCCACGTGATGGAGGGGCTGCGCGAGCTCGGCGAGGACGTCTGGTTCAACCTCGGCGACCGCGACCTCGCCGTGTGCCTGCGGCGGGCGGAGCGGCTGGCGGCCGGCGCGCGGCTGACCGAGGCGCTGGCCGAGCTCGGCGCGTCGCTCGGCGTCCGCGCGCGTGTGGTGCCCATGAGCGACGCGCCGGTGCGGACGCGCGTGCTCGCCGGCGGCGAGTGGTGGCCGTTCCAGGAGTTCATGATCCGCCGCCGCGGCGAGGGGCCGGTCGAGGGCGTGGAGTACGAGGGCGTGCGCGCGGCGTCGCCCCCGCCCGAGGCGCTCGACGCGCTCGCCGCCGCACGAGCGGTGATCGTCGGCCCCTCGAACCCCGTCATCTCGATCGGGCCGATCCTCGCGGTGCCCGGCATGAGCGAGGCGATCCGCGAGCGCGGCGCGCCCGTCGTCGCCGTGAGCCCGATCGTCGACGGCGAGGTGCTGAAGGGGCCGACCGCGGCGTTCCTCGAGTGGGCGGGCCAGACCATGGACGCCGCCGGGATCGCCGCGACGTACCGCGGGGTGATCGACGGGCTCGTGACTGACGAGCGCACGGACGTCGGGATCCCGTCGCTCGTCACGAGCACGCTGATGGCGGATGCGGAGAGCCGCGAGCGCGTCGCCCGCGAGACGCTCGAGTTCGCGCTCGCCCTCGCGAAGTAGCCTCGCCACGGTGACGACGGTCGCGATCCTGCCGATCAAGCGCTTCGACCGCGCGAAGTCGCGGTTGGTGGAGGGGGCCGTCGACCGCCCCACTCTCGCCGCGGCGATGGCGGAGCGCGTGCTCGACGCTCTCGCGGGCGCGTCGCGCGTCGATCGCGTTCTCGTCGTGACCGCCGATCGCGCTGCCGCGGACGCGGCGCGGGCGCGGGGGTTCGAGGTCGTCGACGAGCCTGTGCTCGCCGGGCACAACGCCGCCGCCGAGCTCGGCATCGCGCGGGCGATCGCGCTCGGCGCGACTCGGGCGCTGCTCGTGCCCGGCGACTGCCAGCTCCTCTCCGCCGACGAGATCGACGGCCTGCTGGAGCGCCACCGCGGCCCCGGCGTCGTCGTCGTGCCCGACCGCCACGGCACCGGCACGAACGCCCTGCTCCTCGCGCCGCCCGACGCCATCCGCCCCGCCTTTGGCCCGGGCAGCCGCGACCGGCACCTCGGCCTCGCCCCCGGCGCGGTCCTCGACGAGGTCCCCGGCCTGCTGCTCGACGTCGACACGCCCGACGATCTCGCCGCCGTCCAGCGCCTGAGCGCGTGATCGCCGCCCGCGCGCTCGACGGCATCCCCGAGATCCGTGCGGGCGACGACATCGGGCGCCTGCTGCGGGGCCGCGTCGCGGACGGCGACGTCCTCGTGGTCGCGCACAAGGCGGTCTCCAAGGCGGAGGGGCGGGTCGTCCGCCTCGACGACGTCGTCGCCAGCCGGGAGGCGATCGAGCTGGCGCGCGCGCACGCCAAGGAGGACCCCCGGCACGTGCAGGTCGTGCTCGACGAGTCGGCCGAGATCGTGCGGGCGCAGCGCGGCGTGCTGATCTGCCGGACGCACCACGGGTTCGTGTGCGCGAACGCCGGCGTCGACGCCTCGAACACCGAGCCGGGGACGCTCGTCCTGCTGCCGATCGACCCCGACGCCAGCGCCCGCCGCCTCCGCGCCGCGCTCGGGGTCCGCGCCGCGGTCGTCGTCGCCGACTCCTTCGGCCGCGCGTGGCGCCACGGCCAGGTCGACGTCGCGATCGGCGTCGCGGGCCTCGCGCCGCTCGACGACTGGCGCGGTCGCCAGGACCCGCGCGGCCGCGAGCTGAGGGCGACGTGGATCGCGATCGCGGACGAGGCGGCCGCGGCGGCGGACCTCGCCCGCACGAAGGACTCGCACGAGCCCGCGGTCGTCGTGACCGGCCTCGCCCACCACGTCACCGACGACGACGGGCCGGGCATCGCCGCCCTCCTTCGCCCGCCCGACGAGGACCTGTTCCGCTAGCGCGCGAGGACGCCGCGCATCAGCGACCGCGCCGTCTTCGCCGCCTCGCGATCGCCGAGGAGCTGGAGGACCTGGTTGGTCGCCATCGCGAACGCGTTGAGCTGGAGCGCGACCGCGTGCGGGTCCGTGTCGGCGGGCAGGTCGCCGGCCTCGACCGCCGTCCGCACCTCCGCCTCGACGACGCGGTACCACAGCGCCAGCGCCGCGGCGATCGCCTCGCGCACCGGGCCGTCGCGGCCGTCGAACTCCGCGGCCGCCGCCGTCAGGTAGCAGCCGCCGGGGAACACCCCGCGCTCGAGGTAGGAGATCCACGCCTCGCACAGCGCGAGCAGCCGCGGCAGGCCGGGCTCGGCCTCGCTCGCCGCCGCCCACACCTCCTCGCGGAACCGGTCGAGCGCCGCCTCGAGCGTCGCGAGCTGGAGCGACTCCTTCGTGCCGAAGTGCCCGAGCACCCCCGACTTGCTCATCTCGAGGTAGCGTCCGAACGATCGGTCGCTATCGCCTCTACGACTACCCCGCCTCGGGCAACTGCTTCAAGGTCCGCCTCCTCCTCGCACTGCTCGAGATCGACTACGAGCGGCTGCCCGTCGACATCTTCGCCGGCGAGACGATGACCCCCGAGCACGCGCAGAGGAACCCCTCGCTGACGACCCCCGTCCTCGAGCTCGCGCCCGGCGAGTTCCTCCCGGAGTCGAACGCGATCCTCCTCCACCTCGCCGAGGGCACCGACCTCCTCCCCGCCGATCCCATCGAGCGCGCGCAGGTCTACCGCTGGCTCTTCTTCGAGCAGAGCACGCTCCTCCCGACCGTCGCCGACTTCCGCTTCCGAATGCTCACCGGCCGCCTCGACCCGGAGAGCGCCGAGGGTCAGCACGCCGCACGACTCGCGCAGGCCGTGGTGAGCATCGTCGAGGGCCACCTGAAGCAGCGATCGTTCGCCGTCGCCGAGCGCTACACGGTCGCCGACGTCGCCCTCTTCGGCTACGTCCACGTCGCCCACGAGGCGGGCGTCGACATGAGCGGGTTCGACGGGATCGCCGCGTGGCTGGAGCGCGTCCGCGCGCAGCCGCGGCACGTCGAGGACCTCGCGCCGTACCCCGAGAGCTCGCGCCCGGGCCGGAGCCGGACGATCCACGACATCCGCCTGGGGACCTAGCGGCGCTAGGCGGCGAGCGGCAGCGGGTGGCGCCGCCGGATCTCGTAGAGCGTCGTGCGCTCCGCCGCGGGGCGGCCGGCGCGGTGCGCGGCGTCCACGAAGTCCTCGGGCATCAGCTTCACGCCGTGGTAGGAGCCCGCCATCCGGCTGATCGACTCCTCCATGAGCGTCCCGCCCAGGTCGTTGACGCCCCAACGCAGCGCCTCGGTGGCCACGTCGAGGCCCATCTTCACCCACGACGCCTGCACGTTGCGGATGCTGCGCCCGAGCGCGAGGCGGAAGACCGCGGTGTGCTTGAGGTTCTCCTCGCGCGAGATCTCCTCGACGCCGTGCGTGCGCCCGAGCAGCGTGTGGA
>DASZDF010000530.1:0-1968 GCA_035942275.1 Solirubrobacteraceae bacterium
CCGCGATGACCTGCGGGCGGTCGGACGACCTGGACGAGGCGCGGCAGCGGCTGCGGGAGCAGGCGGGGCTCGGGGCGTGACCGTCGTCGTCCGGCGCCTGCTCCGCCCCACGCCAACCCTCCGCTCCGGCCGCAGCGTCCGCGTGACGTACGTGTCGACGGCCTCGGCGGCCGTGACCCTCGAGGTCATGCGGGGCACGAAGGTCGTCGCCCGCGTGGCCGCGACGCTCGTCCCCGGCCGCGGCCGCCTGACGTGGAACGGCAAGCCGAAGCTCCGGCCGGGCGCCTATCGCCTCCAGCTCAAGGCCGTCGCCGGCGACGGGCAGACCGCGACCGACGGGGCGACGCTGAGGGTCGCGCGCGGCTAGCCGCGGGGCTCGCGGAGCCGCTCGCGCGCCTCGTCGAGGTCCTCGGAGCGCCCGCACGTCAGCGCCGCGACGAGCCTCCCGCCGCGGGAGTAGAAGACGCTGAAGGAGCCCGAGTCGAACGACCCGCGGACCTCCTCGGCGTCCCAGCCGTCGACCGCGGGCCCGACCGCCTCGAGCGTCGCCCAGTCCGCGAGGTCCGACCAGAAGTACGGGACGTCGCCGTAGGGCTCGTCCGCGCCGAGCACGTTCCGCGCCGCGCACCGGCCCTGCCCGACCGCCACCTCGTGATGCTCGATGCGCACGTGGCGCCCGTGCAGCACGGACTCGTACTCGCACGCGTCGCCCGCGCAGAACACGCCGGGCGCGGACGTCTCGAGCGTCGACGAGCACAACACGCCGCCGGCGGAACCGAGGTCCAGCCCCGACGACCGCGCGAGCATCACGTCCGGCACCGCCCCGATCCCGATGACGACGGCCTGGCAGTCGACGGCGCGGCCGGAGGCGCAGACGACCCGCCCCACGTCCTCCCCGTCCCCCTCGAACCGCGCGACCTGCTCGCCCGCCAGCACCTCCACGCCGTGCGCCTCGAGCAACCGGCGTACCCACGCGCCGACCTGCCCGCCGAACTGCAGCGCCAGAGGCGACTCCTCCGGGAACACGAGCGTCGCCGCGACCCCGAGCGACGTCAGCGACGCCGCCACCTCGCACGCGATGAACGACCCCCCGACCAGGCACACGCGGTCGACGCCCTGCACGTCCGCCCGCAGCGCGTCGGCATTGCGCAGCGCGCGCAGGTAGTGGATCCCCTCTAGGTCGCTGCCGTCGATCGGCAGCCGCCGCACGGTCGCGCCCGTGCACAGCACCGCATGCTCGAACGACACCGTCTCCTTCGTCGACAGCGAGGCCGTCCGCGCCGCGACGTCGAGCTTCATGACCGACGTGCGCGTCAGGAGCTCCACGTCGTCGGGCAGCGGGAAGAAGGTGGCCGAGGAGGAGGTGAGGTACTCCTTGGAGATCGGCGGCCGCTCGTACGGCGGGTCCAGCTCGCGACCCACGAGGAGCACCGACCCGTCGAACCCGGCGGAACGCAGCTCCGCCGCACACGACGCGCCCGCCGCCCCGGCCCCGACGATCAGGACGTCGACCGACCGGTCGCTCAAGCGCCCGGGCGCGCGCCGTTCGGCGCGAACTGCTGCGTGATGTCCGACTCGAGCCCCGGATCGAGCACGAGCAGCACCTCGTCACCGGTCTCGATGACGGTCTCCGCCTTCGGCACGAAGCCCTCGCCGTTGCGCAGCACGGAGATGATGAGCGAGCCGTCCGGGATGTCGATGTCGGCGACCGCCTTCGACGCCGCCGGCGCGCCCGGCATGACCTCGATCTCGATGATCTCCAGCCGCTCGGCGGGGAGGTCGAGCAGGTGGACGAGGCCGTACTGCGGCACCTCGTGCTCGATCAGTCGCAGGATCAGGTCGGTCGCGGACACCGCCGGCTGGATCCCCAAGAGCTCGAAGTGCTGCAGGTTGCGCGGGTTGTTCACGCGCGAGATCGTCCGCTCGCAGAGGTACTTCTCCTTGGCGATCTGGCAGATGAGGATGTTG
>DASZDF010000531.1:0-1808 GCA_035942275.1 Solirubrobacteraceae bacterium
CGTGCCGGCCGCCGGCTGGCTCGACGCGATCGAAGCGGCGGTCGTGCGCGGCGCCGACCTCGTCGGCGGGCCGATCGAGTGGAGGACGGGCGCTGCGCCGAGCCGCGTCGCGCGCTTCGACGCGCTCTGGCGGCTCGACGCGGAGGCGGCGATCGCGGAGGGGTGGACCGGCAGCGGGAACCTCGCGATCCGGCGCGACGTCTTCGAGCGGCTCGGCGGCTTCGACGCGACGCTCGTCCACGCGGGCGAGGACGTCGACCTCTGCCGCCGGGCGACCGCGAGCGGCGCCAGGCTCGCCTTCGCCCCCGACGCCCGCGTCGCCCATGCGGCGGAGCGCAAAGCGACCGGGCTCGTCAGGCGCGCCTTCCGCCAGGGCTACGGCAACGCCCAGCTCCGGCGCCGCTACGGAGCGCAGGCGGGCCGGGCCTACTGGCGCCACCCGAAGCCGCTCGTCGCCGGCGACTGGGCGCTGGAGCGCTTCGGCATCGAGGACCGGGAGCTGCTCGGCATCGCGCGCCTGGACTACGCGGGGCGCGTCGCCGGCTCGCTCTGGGCCGACCTTCGCCGCGCGAGGTAGCCTGCCGCGCCATGGCGCCGGGCCTCGCGGACGCGCTCTCGCGCCACTGGTACCACACGATCGACCTCGCGCCGGGAGCGACGACGTCCGGCGCGG
Source organism: Solirubrobacteraceae bacterium (assembly GCA_035942275.1). Taxonomy (GTDB): domain Bacteria; phylum Actinomycetota; class Thermoleophilia; order Solirubrobacterales; family Solirubrobacteraceae; genus CADCVT01. The sequence goes on from DASZDF010000531.1 coordinate 674, forward strand.
TCGACCTCCGGAGCCTCGCGCCGAAGGTCCTTCCGGCCCGCCTCGACGGCAGGCGCGCGCTCGACGTCGGGACGTTCGACGGCTTCTGGGCGTTCGCGCTCGAACAGCGCGGGGCGGAGGTGATCGCCACCGACGTCGACAGGTTCGACGACCTCGACTGGCCCCCGCTGCACGCCGCCGCCAACGCACGCGAAGCGGGCGACGACGGCCCCGGCACGCGCTTCGGCCTGGCCGCCGAGCTCCTCGGCTCGAAGGTGCGGAGGGTCGTGTCGACGGTGCACGATCTGGACGCGGACCGGATCGGCGGGCCCGTCGACTACGCCGTGATGGGCGACCTCCTGCTCCACGTCCGCGACCCCGTCGGCGCGCTCGAGCGCGTGAGGGACGTCCTGGCGCCCGGCGGCACCCTCCTCTCCCTCGAGCAGATCAACCTCCCGCTCACGGTCCTGCGTCCGCGCAGGGCCGCCGCCGCCTTCGTCGCCCGCAGCGCGCGCATGAGCTGGTGGGAGGCGAACGTCCAGGCGATCCGCGACTGGTTCGCGGTGGCGGGGTTCGGAAGCACGAAGGTCCGGCGCGTCTACCGCCTTCAGGCCCACGGCGCGCAGAAGCGCTGGCACGTCGCGATCGAGGCTCAGCCGACCGCGACGGGCTCGCGCCGCCGCGCCACGTAGCCGGCGGCCTCGCGGACGACGTCGCCCTGGAGCAGCCACGTCACGCCGCCCACGACGAGGACGTACAGCACGAGCTCGGGAACCGCCGGCGCCGCCGCCACCAGCACGACCGCAGCGCCACACGCGGCCGGGACGGCCCCCCGTAGCGCGAGCCGCACCAGCGGCACCTCCGGAAACAGCCGGTGCACGTAGAACCCGCGCACGCCGAGCGCGACGGCGGTGGTGGCCGCCATCCCGATCGCCAGCCCGTCGAGCCCCTCGGCCAGCAGCAGCGGGATCGCGACGGCCAGGAACACCACTGCGGCGCAGACGTTCGCGACCGCGATCGGCCGCGTGTTCCCGATCGCCCGGTAGAACGCCGTCCAGTTGAACCCGAGCTGGTCGACCCCGGCGATCACCGCGAACGCCTGCACCAGGCCGAGCGCCGGCAGCCACCGGTCGCCCAGCACGTCGTCGATCAGCGG
>DASZDF010000532.1:0-7951 GCA_035942275.1 Solirubrobacteraceae bacterium
CGCGGGAGTCGCTGCGACGCGCGCTCGACCTCGCGGACGCATGCAGCGCGCGCCCGCTGGCCGATCGGGCGCGGCACGAGCTGCGCGCGGCGGGCGGCCGGCCGCGCCGCCCGCGCACGTCCGGCGTCGACGCGCTCACGGCCAGCGAGCGCCGGATCGCAGGGATGGCCGCCGGCGGCCTCTCGAACCCGGAGATCGCGCAGGCGCTCTTCGTCACGACGAAGACGGTCGAGGCCCACCTGTCGAACGCCTACCGCAAGCTCGGCATCCACTCCCGCGGCGAGCTGGCCGCGGCGCTCCCCGGCGCCGGGATGTGAGCGCCCCTCACTACATTCGCGGCATGTCCCGGATGCTCGTCCTGGCGCTCGGCGCCGCGCTCGTCCTGTGCGCACCGGCCGCTGCCCAGGAGGGGCCGGCGCTGTCGGTGCCGCAGGCCGAGCTCGACGCGGCGCTCGAGTGCCCGCAGCCGCTCGCCGGAGCAGGGCGAGCGCCCGTCCTCCTCATCCCGGGGACGAACCTCGAGCCGAAGGCCAACTTCGACTGGAACTACGAGCCGGCGCTGACCGCCGCGGGGATCCCGTGGTGCGCGGTGACGCTGCCGCGCTACGGGATGGGCGACATCCAGGTCTCGGCGGAGTTCGTCGTGGCCGCGCTGCGGCGGATGCGCGCCGAGAGCGGCCGTCGCGTGTCGATCGTCGGCTTCTCGCAGGGCGGGATGATCGGCCGCTGGGCGCTGCGCTGGTGGCCGGACACGCGCGCGATCGTCGAGGACCTGGTCGGCAACGCGCCGTCGAACCACGGGACGCAGTCGGCCCGCAACCTCTGCCGGACCCGGTGCCCGGCCGCGTACTGGCAGCAGCGCGACGACGCGAAGTTCATCGAGACGCTCAACGGCGGGACGGAGACGTTCGCCGGCGTCGACTACACCGTCAACTTCACCCGCTACGACGAGGTCGTGACGCCGAACGGCGACGAGGCGACCGGGTCGTCGCCCCTGCGCACCGGCGACGGGCGGATCCGGAACACGCTGATCCAGTCCGTCTGCCCCGGCAACACCGCCGAGCACCTCGTCCTCGGCAGCTACGACCCCGTCGGCTGGGCGCTCGCGCTCGACGCGCTGACCCACGACGGGCCGGCCGACCCGGCGCGCGTGCCCGCCACCGTCTGCGCGCAGCCGTTCATGCCCGGCGTCGCACCGGCCACGTTCCCGGCGAACTGGGCGCGCTACACCGCCGCGATCGGGCAGGGCGGGGCGCAGGCCGAGTACGCCGACGCCGAGCCGCCGCTGCGCTGCTACGCGACGGCGAGCTGCGGGAGCGGCGCCGCGCCCCGCCGCGGCGCTAGCCGCCGCCGCTTCAGGATCCACCTCGAGCGCCGCCTGCGGCGCGCGCGCGTGACCGTCGGCTCGCGCCGGGTCGCGGTCCGCCGGCGCGGCGGTCGCCTCGTGGCGACGGTGGACCTCCGCGGCCGGCCGGCGGGCGTGGTCCGGGTGCGCATCCGCGGGGTGACGAAGGGCGGGCGGCGAGTCACGAGCACCCGCCGCTACCGGCCCTGCGCGACCGCGCGCATTAGGTGACCCCCGTCGACCGCGCTACGCTCGTTCCACGCAGTCCCGCCCGCCTGGTTCTCCTGTTCCTCCTCCATCCGCGCGGCTCGCACAAGAGGGACCAGGGAGATGTATCCGGATGCTGAACCAGGACGCCGAGACGGTGGACCGGTCCGCAGACCCCCAGTCGGTCCTCGCGCAGGTCTCGAACGAGATGGTCCGCCTGCACAAGGAGCAGTTCGGTCGCGGCCCGACGCGGACGCGGAGCGACTGGGCGGGCGACGACGCGATCGTCTGCACGCTCGAGGACTCGATGACCCCGGCCGAGCGCCACCTCGTCGAGATGGGCGAGCACCAGCGACTGCGGGACACCCGGCTGTTCTTCCAGTACGCCAGCGAGGACGCGTTCCGTGCTGCCATCGAGCGGATCACGGGCCGCAAGGTCCGCGCGTTCATCAGCGGGATCGACCCCAAGACCGACGTCTCGCTCGAGGCGTTCTACCTCGAGCCGCGGTCGTAGGACCCGCCCGCGGCCACAGAGCGGAGTAACGTCGCGGGCATGGCGTTCGAGCAGGACTTCGACGAAGCCAGCCGCTCGCAGTGGTCCAACGTGGCGGCGGGCTGGGCCGCCGACGCCGAGAAGCGCGAGCGCGGGCCGGCGGGCCTCGCCGCCGACTGGATGCTGCGGGCCGCCGCGCTCGAGCCCGGCCAGCGGGTGCTCGAGCTGGCGTGCGGCGCGGGCGACGTCGGCCTGCGCGCCGCCGCCGCGGTCGGGCCCGAGGGTCGCGTCCTGTGCACGGACTTCGCGCAGCCGATGGTCGACCTCGTGCGCGAGCGCGCCGCCGCGCAGGGGCTGGCGCAGGTCGAGGCGCGCGTGCTCGACGCGCAGGAGCCCGACCTCGGCGACGAGCGCTTCGACGCGATCCTCTGCCGCCTGGGGTTCATGCTCATGCCCGAGCAGGCCAAGGCGGTCGCCGCCGCGCGCGGGCTGCTCGTCCCCGGCGGCCGCCTCGCGCTCGCCGTCTGGGCGGCGCCCGAGCGCAACCCGTGGCTGTCGGCGCTCACCGACGCGTTCATGGCGACGTTCGACGCGCCGCCGCCGGCGCCGGGAGCGCCCGGCCCGTTCGCGCTCGCCGACCACGACCGGCTGCGCGACCTGCTCACCGGCGCCGGGTTCGGCGACGTCACCGTCGAGGAGGTCGAGGGCGAGAACCGCCACGAGTCGATCGAGGCGTGGTGGCTCGACGCGTCGGAGGGCAAGGGGCCGATGTCGGCGCTGACCCAGCAGCTCGCGCCCGAGCAGCGCGAGCGCGTGCGCACCCACGCCGTCGCCGCTGCCGAGCGGTACGCCGGGGACGACGGGTCCGTGGGCTTCCCCGCCGCGCTCGTGGTCGCCGTCGCCCGCGCGTAGCGGCGCGGTCAGAGGATCAGCCGGCGCTCCATGAAGCGAACGGCCAGTCGCCACGACACGAGCGCGAAGCCGACGAGGAAGGCGAGATGGCCGACGTCCTCCCAGCCCTCGAACGCGAACACCGCGTGGCGCACCAGCTCGACGCAGTGGAAGAGCGGGTTGAAGTTGCTCGCGACCTGCGCCCACGTCGGCAGCCCGTCGACGGGGAAAAACGTCCCGGCCACGAGGAACATCGGCGTCAGCAGCCCGCTCTGCCAGTACGAGAAGCTCTCGATCGCCTTGGCCTTGGCGGCGATGAAGATCCCGAAGCAGGCCCAGCCGTAGCCGGCGAGCGCCGCGATGAGCGGGACGAGCAGCATGCCCCAGCTCGGGTCGAGCCCGAACACGACGGCCACGAGCATCGGGACGCACCCGTACGTGCCGGTGCGGGCGGCGATCCACAGCGCCTCGGCGGTGACCAGCTCCTCGGTGTCAACGGGCGCCGCGAGGATCGCGTCGTACGTGTGCTGGAACTGGTACTTGACGAAGGTCGAGTACATCGCCGGGAAGGCGCCCGAGAAGAGGACGGTCGTCGCGACGATCCCGGTGCCCACGAACTCGATGTAGTCGTAGCCGCTCACGGTGCTGACGAGCGACCCGAAGCCGAAGCCGAACGCGAGCAGGTAGATCGTCGGGTCGACGGTCGAGGAGAACGTCGAGGAGCGCCAGAACGACGAGTAGTTGACGACCTCGCGGACCATGACGCCGCGCAGGGCCGCGGGCTCGAGGCGCCCGAGCCGGCGGCGGCGGCGGGGGACGGGGCCGGCGGTGGTGCTCGCGCTCGCCATCAGGTGATCTCCTCGCCGGTCAGCAGCACGAACACGTCCTCGAGGTTGGTGACGCGCCGCTCGCCGTCGAGGTCCGACGCGCCGTTGGCGTGCAGGACGGCCACGGAGGTCCCGGTGCGGCGCGTCCGCCAGCCGCGCGCCTGCGCGAGGCCCTCGACCTCGACCAGGCGCTTGGGCGAGCCGTAGACCTCGATCGCCTCGGGCCCGGCGTGCTCGGCGATCAGCTCGCGCGGCGGGCCGACGGCCACCGCCTTGCCGTGGGACATGATCGTCACCTGGTCGCAGAGGCGCTCGGCCTCCTCGATGTAGTGGGTGCTCATCAGGATCGAGACGCCCTCGGAGCGCAGCAGGTCGATCAGCGCCCACAGCTCCTGGCGCACCTGCGGGTCGAGCCCGACCGTCGGCTCGTCGAGGAGCAGCAGGCGCGGGCGGTGCAGCAGCGCGCGGGCGATCAGCAGCCGCCGGCGCATGCCGCCGCTCAGCTCGTCGACCTTCGCGTCCCGGCGCGGCTCGAGGTTCGCGACGCTCAGCGCCCGGTCGACCGCCTGCCTGCGCTCCGACGACGGCACGCGGTAGAGGTGCGAGAAGACGACGAGGTTCTGCTCGACGGTCAGCGAGACGTCGAGGTTGTCGAGCTGGGGCACCACGCCCATCTCCGCGCGCGCCTGCTTGGAGTCCTCGGGCAGCCGGAAGCCCAGGACCTCGAGCTCGCCCTCGTCGGCGATGACCTGGGCCGTGAGCGCCTTCATCGTCGTCGACTTCCCGGCGCCGTTGGGGCCGAGCAGGCCGACGCACGCGCCGTAGGGGACGTCGAGGTCGAGGCCGTCGACGGCGGTCAGCGGCCCGAACCGCTTGACGACGCCGCGGAGTGTGATCGCGCATTCCATGGGCGGCGATGAGTTTCGCTGATCCGGCCGGTCGTTAGTCATATGAACACGAGACCCAACCGCAGCCCCGCGCTCATCGTCCTGTGCGTCGGGTTCTTCATGATCGTCCTCGACGCCACGGTCGTGAACGTGGCGCTCCCGTCCATCCAGGACGACCTCGGCTTCTCGCAGTCGAGCCTCGCGTGGGTCGTCAACGCGTACCTGATCGCCTTCGGCGGCCTCCTGCTGCTGGCCGGGCGCCTGGGCGACCTGATCGGCCGCCGCCGGGTGCTCCTGATCGGCCTCGGCGTGTTCACGGTCGCCTCCCTCGCGTGCGGGCTCGCCCAGAGCCAGGAGGTCCTGATCACGGCGCGCTTCCTGCAGGGCGTCGGCGGCGCGATGGCCTCCGCGGTCGTGCTCGGGATGATCGTGACGCTGTACCCCGATCCGCGCGAGCAGGCCAAGGCGATCGGCGTCTACGGGTTCGTCGCCTCCGGCGGCGGGTCGGTCGGCCTGCTCGCGGGCGGGCTGCTCACCGAGGCGATCAACTGGCACTGGATCTTCTTCGTCAACGTCCCGATCGGGCTCGTCACCGCGGTGTACGCCCGCCGGCTGATCGAGGACGACGAGGGCCTCGGGCTGCGCGAGGGCGCGGACGCGCCGGGCGCGGTCCTCGTCACCGCGTCGCTGATGCTCGGCGTCTACACGATCGTCGGCGCCGCCCAGCACGGCTGGGGCTCCTCGCGCACGCTGGTGCTCGGCGCCGTCTCGCTCGCGCTGCTCGCGCTGTTCGTGGCCCGCCAGGCGCGCGCCGCGACGCCGCTGCTGCCGTTGCGCATCCTGCGCTCGCGCAACCTCTCCGGGGCGAACGTCGCGCAGATCCTCGCCGTCGCCGGGATGTTCGGGCTGTTCTTCCTCGGCGCGCTCTACCTCCAGCGCGTGCTCGGCTACGGCGCGATCGAGGTCGGTCTGGCGTTCCTGCCGGCGACGCTCGTGATGGGGATCCTGTCCGTGCGCTACTCGGCGCGGCTCTCTGCACGGTTCGGCGCGCGCGAGACGCTCGTGCCGGGCCTCGTCGCCATCGGAGCAGGCCTCGCGCTGTTCGCGCGCGTGCCGATCGACGGGGCGTACGTGGTCGACGTGCTGCCCGCGATGGTGCTGCTGGGCGCCGGCGCGGGGGCCGCGTTCCCGACCCTGATGACGCTCGCGATGGCGGACACGACGCCCAGCGACTCGGGGCTGGCGTCCGGCCTCGTCAACACGGCGCAGCAGGTCGGCGGCGCGCTGGGGCTCGCCGTGCTCGCGACGCTCTCGACCAGCCGCACCGACAGCCTCCTCGCGGGCGGCGTGGCCGAGGCGACCGCGCTGACCGACGGCTACCGGCTGGCGCTCGTCATCGGCGCGGCGCTCGTCGCGGCGGGCGTCGTCGTGGCGCTCGCGGTGCTGCGGCCGGCGGCGCGGGCCGATCACGGCGTCCCGGCGGGCGCGCCCTGCCCCGAGGCCGCGTAGGTCCGGCGCCACACGCCCTGCGGCGATCTTCGCCGATGATGTCGGCGTGCGCGAGGACGTCGTCGAGCTCCTGAGCCGGCTGGTCGCCGTCGACTCCGTCAACCCGTCGCTGGTCGCGGGCGGGGCGGGGGAGGGGGAGATCGCCGGGGTCGTCGCGGCGTGGGCGCGGGACGCCGGCCTGTCGGCGGAGGTGCTCGAGGGGACGCCGGGCCGCCCGAGCGTCGTCGTGCGGTCGCAGCCGGCGCCGAGTGGCCGGACGCTGCTGCTGTGCGGCCACCTGGACACCGTCGGCGTCGAGGGGATGACCGACCCGTTCGCGCCCCGTGTCGACGGCGACCGCCTGTACGGCCGCGGCGCGTACGACATGAAGGCCGGCGTCGTCGCGGCGCTGCTCGCCTGCCGCGAGGCCGACGGCGTCGTCGTCGCGGCGGTGGCCGACGAGGAGCACGCGTCGCTCGGGGTGCAGGAGGTGCTGCGCTCGGTGCGCGCGGACGCGGCGGTCGTGACCGAGCCGACGGAGCTCGAGCTGGTGGTCGCGCACAAGGGGTTCGTGTGGTCGGAGGTCACGGTCGAGGGCCGCGCCGCCCACGGGTCGCGCCCGCACCTCGGCGTCGACGCGATCGTGAAGGCGGGCGCCGTGCTCGTGGCGCTCGGGGAGCTCGACGCGTCGCTGGCGCAGCGCAGCCATCCGCTCCTCGGCCGCGGCTCGGTCCACGCGTCGGTCATCGAGGGCGGGGCGGAGATGTCGAGCTACCCGGCGCGGTGCGTCGCCGGCCTCGAGCGGCGGACGCTGCCCGGGGAGACCGCCGCCGACGTCGAGGCGGAGCTGGCGGCGCTCCTCGACCGCTGCCGCGCGGCGGATCCCGAGCTCGTCGCCTCGTCGCGCACGACGCTCGTGCGCGAGCCGTTCGAGGTCGACGCGGACGCGCCGTTCGTCGGGCTGGTGCGCGCGGCCGCCGCGGACGTGCTCGGAGCGCCGCCCGCGATCGGCGGCGCGAGCTACTGGGCCGACGCCGCGTTCATCGCGGCGGCGGGCATCCCGACGGTCATGTTCGGGCCGGGCGGCGAGGGCGCGCACGCCGTCGAGGAGTGGGTCAGCATCGACGACACCGTCGCCGTCGCCCGGACGCTCGCGGAGACGGCGCGCCGGTTCTGCGCGTGAGGGCGCTCGTCAACCGCGCGGTCCGCCCGGAGGCGGTCCCCCCGCCGAGCGAGGAGGCGCGCACGTTCCACGAGGCGCTGCCCGGCTACGCGCCGACGCCCGTGCACGACCTGGGGGACGGGGTGCTCGTCAAGGACGAGTCCCGGCGGCTCGGGCTGCCCGCCTTCAAGATCCTGGGTGCGTCGTGGGCGATCGAGCGGGCGCTGCGCGAGGCCCCCGAAGTCGGGACGGTCGTCGCCGCGAGCGCCGGCAACCACGGCCGGGCGGTGGCGCACGAGGCCCGCCGGCGCGGGCTGCGGTGTCGCGTCTTCCTGCCCGCGCGGTCGGTCGCCGCCCGGCGCGAGGCGATCGCCGGCGAGGGCGCGGAGGTCGTGGTCGTCGACGGCGCCTACGAGGACGCGGTGGCGGCCGCCGCGCGGGAGGGCGCGCTGCCCGGCGCGCTCGAGATCGCCGACGTCGGCACCTCCGGCCCCGCGCGATGGGTGATTGACGGCTACGCGACGCTGTTCGCCGAGGCCGCCGAGCAGGCCGACTTCGATCTCGTCGTCGTCCCCGTCGGCGTGGGGTCGCTCGCGGCCGCGGCGGCTCGCGCGGGCGCTCGCTGGGGCGTCCCGGTGGTCGGCGCGGAGC
>DASZDF010000533.1:0-1732 GCA_035942275.1 Solirubrobacteraceae bacterium
CCCCGCTGCACGGTGGCGGCCCCGTCGGCGCCCGGCATGCCGGCGACCGTCACCGGCCCGCCGCGGGGCGCGAGGCCCCACACGACCGTGCCGGCGAGCCGCGGCGCCGCCGGGTCCTCGATCGTCAGCGTCGTCTCGAACGATGCGGTGAGCTCGGGGCGCTTGCGCGACGTGCACTCCAGCAGGTGGTCCTCGAGCAGCGTCCGCCGGAACCGTCCGTCGCCGAACACCCAGCCGACCCGGCCGTCATGGACGCGGCCGAGCTGCCCGCAGCGGATGCGGCCGACGCGCAGCGCGCCGCGCAGCGTCCGCTGCGGGCGCCTGATCGTGAAGCGGTCCGCGTCGAAGACCTTGACGGCCCACGACGGGCCGCCCGCCGGGTCGGGCACCGTGAGGGCGATCCGCTCGCGCCGCAGGCGGTAGTGGACGCGGGAGGGGTCGTAGCGGCCGTCCGGGAGGCGGCTGCGGTCGCGGATGGGCGCGATGGGAACGGCCGGCGGCTCGGACTGGCGGGCGGTCGACGCCGGGACGTCCGGGGGCTCGTCGGCCTGCACCGCGGCGCCCGCGGCGCCCGCGGCGACACCGGCCAGGACCGCGGCGAGGATCCGGCGCCTCATCGCGCCCTCCGCGGGTCGATCGTGCCGGCCGACGGGCCGTGGCGTCGCCCGTCCACCTCGACCGCGACCGTCGACGGCCGGGTCGCGGGGGGCAGGATCACGAGGAACGCTCCGTTCAGCAACGGCCTCGCCACGCGCCGGACGCCGGGGCCGGTGACGACGATGCGCCGGTGCTCCCGGGCGCTGCCGTAGACGACGGTGCGGGGCGGGTGGTCGTTCCAGTCGCCGTGGAGCATCGCGTCGCCCAGGGGCCGGTCGCCGCTCAGCCGGCGGGTGTGGAAGAAGAGGGTCCCCTGCGGGACGTCGGGCCGCGCCGGGTTCAGGCCGCAGACCGGCGGCGACGACACCGTCCGCTCGCCGGGCACCGCGCGCGCGGTCCGGAACTGCACGCAGCCGGGCTGGTAGCGCGGCTGCTTCTGCCCGGCGCGCTTTCGCGGCCCGCCGTAGCCGTAGGACTCGAGCTTCCACGCCCGCCCGCCGTAGGGGTCGGGCACGACGAACGCGCCGTCGGCGAACGCGTAGCGGCGCGTCCTGCCGTCGCCGCGGTGCAGCGTCACGACGGGCTGGTTGTCCTCGGGATAGCCGGTGAGGACCGCGAGGAAGGCGCCCTCGGCCGTGCGTGCGACCTCCCGCGGCCGGCCGCCGCGGCTCGCCACCGTCACCCGCTCGAGGCCCTCGCCCGCCACGCCGTTGACGACCGTCCGCACGGCGCTCGTGCGGCGGGCGGCGAACACGCGGGTGCCGATCATCTCCCCCTCGTCGCCGCAGGCGTCGGCGTTGGCCTCGGGCAGCCCGCGGAAGACGCCGTCGAGGCCGACGAGGCCGAACTCGTCGCCGCGCACCTGGCCGACCGTAGTGCAGAGCAGGCCGGCGCCCGAGCGCGAAAGGCGCAGCGCCCACGGGGGCGCGGAGCGATCGGGGTCCGGCGCGCGCAGCTCGACGACGCGGCTCGTGCCGGGCTCGACGCGCTGGGCGGGCTCGACGTCCTTCTCCGCGAACGGCGCGATCGAGCTGCTGCGCAGCGCGAGGTAGGTGCCGGCGGCCGCCGTGCCGGCGACGAGGAGAGCGAGCGCCGCGGCGAGCGGCAGGGCGAGCGAACGTGGGCGGCCACGGCC
>DASZDF010000534.1:0-6308 GCA_035942275.1 Solirubrobacteraceae bacterium
CTCGGGGAAGATGAGGACGGCGTCGCCGCGGTCGAGGATGCGGCGCGCGGTCTCGAGCATCGCCTGGTCCGCGGCGCCGCGGTCGACGGGGAACGCGCCGAGCGCGTTGAGGAACCACGCCTGCAGGCGGTTCGCGAACAGCTCCTTCTTCGCGACGTAGTAGACGGGGCGCCGCGTCATCGTGCCGAGCACGAACGGATCGAGGAACGAGCGGTGGTTCGCGGCGAGCAGCAGCGGGCCGCTCTGCGGGATGTGCTCGCGCCCGATCCGGTTCAGGCGGAAGTAGATGCGGAAGAACGGCTGGAGCACCGCTCGGACGACCCAGTAGACGACCGGGTTGACGCCCTTCGTGCGGGCGCGCTCGTGGAGGGCGGCGGTGTCGGTCACGCAGGTCGATACACCGGGTGAGCATGCCCCGTTACAGTGCGGAGGCAGCCATGGCGATCGACCGCGCACAGACCGTCCGGGGCGCCCTCGCGGGAGCGGTCGCGGCGGGCGTGTGGGCGGCGCAGCAGCCGCTCGACAAGCGCGTCTTCGGCGTCGACTACGACGACACCGAGCTGCTCGGCAAGCTCGTGACCCGCGGCCCCGCCTGGCGCCCGGTCGGGTTGGCGTTGCATCTCTTGAACGGCGCGGCGTTCGGCGCGGCGTACTCGGCGGTCGCGCCCTCCGTCCAGCTGCCCTCGTGGTCGCGCGGGCCGCTCGCCGCGATGGCGGAGCACGCGTCCACGTGGCCGCTGATGACGCTCGTCCGGTTGCACCCCGCCGCCGGAGACTTCCCGCCGCTGTTCACGAACCCGCGCGCGATCGCGCAGGCGACGTGGCGTCACATGCTCTTCGGGGTCGTCCTCGGAGAGATCGAGCGGCGGCTGAACGCGCCGGCCGACGCCGACGTGCCCTCCTACGAGCACGTCGCGTCGACCAACGGCCACGGCGACCTCGAGGCCGCCCTCTCCGCCGCGGGGCGCTAGCCGCCCGTCCAGTACCCCTTCGTCCGGAAGCACCAGTCCCCGCACGTGCTGCCGTCGCCGTCGAAGACGGTGACCGTCCGCGAATCGCCCGTACCGTGGAGCACCGCGTCGAGGTCGCCGCCGCTGACCTTCATCCAGCCGCTCTCGACGTCGCGCTTGACGTTCCACACCGCGAACCACGGGAGCCCGACGGTGTGGGCCCCGAAGAGCGTGTAGCGCGTGCCGTCGGCCGGCAGCAGCCGCGCGCAGCCCGCGCCGGTCGCGGTCGCGCGGTCGACGGTGATGGTGACGTCGTCCACCCACCAGGCCGTCTTCCACGTCGCCCTCGCCTGGCAGGTGTCGGCCGCCGAGGCCGATGCCGGCATCACGACGACGACGGCAGCGGCGGCACACGCGGCCACAACGATCTTGCGCATCGTTTCCCCTTCCCGCGTCGCCCCGCAGCGACGCCAACAAGGAAACGCTAACCGAGCCTTTCGTCGCGCGCGCCGATTGCGGGCCTACACTCCGCGGGCGCGCCGGAGTAGCTCAGCTGGTCAGAGCGGCGCTCTTGTAAAGCGCAGGCCAGGGGTTCGAATCCCCTCTCCGGCTCTCAAGCTCGCACGGTCCGCGTCCGACTTCAGGGGCGCCGCCCGTGCTTCGCCGTTCGCTCCTTCTCGCTGCCTTGGTCTCGCTGCTCGCCGCCGCTCCCGCGAGTGCGGGGACGTTCCTTCCCGCTTCCGGGCCCCGCGTCCTGCACGGGCTTGCCGGCGGGTATTCGATCGACGGGTTCGCCCGTGAGGTAGGGCGGCGGCCGGAGGTCTTCCAGCTCTTCGCCGCGTGGGGCAACGTCGAGTGGACGTTCAAGCGCGCCGACGCGAGCGGGGCGCGGATGATGCTCCACCTCTCGACCGCGGACGGGCCGGGCACGCGCGAGAAGATCAGCCCGGCGCAGATCGCCGCGGGGCGCGGGGATGCGTTCCTCGTCCGGTTCGGGGAGCGGATCGCGGAGCGCGGGGAGCCGCTGTACCTGCGGCTCATGGCCGAGATGAACGGGCCGTGGAACCAGTACTGCGCGTTCGACGCGAACGGGCGCGCCCGGCCGGGCCACTCGACGCGGTCGTTCCGCGCCGCGTGGCGGCGGATCGCGCTGATCCTGCGCGGCGGCGAGCGGGAGAGCGTCGACCGGAGGCTGCGCGCGCTGCGCCTCCCGCCGGTGCAGGCCGGCAGCGGCCCGCTGGCGCAGGCGCCGGTGGCGCTCATGTGGGTGCCGCACAACGCGACCGCGCTGAACATCGCCGGCAACCAGCCGCGCGCGTACTGGCCCGGGAACCGCTACGTCGACTGGGTCGGCACCGACTTCTACGGCCAGAACCCGAACTGGGGCGCCCTCGAGCGGATCTACGACGGCTTCCCGGGCAAGCCGTTCGTGTTCGGCGAGTGGGCGCTGTGGGGGCGCGACGATCCCTCGTTCGTCAAGCGCCTCTTCGCCTTCGCGCGCACGCACCGCCGCGTGCGGATGATGATCTACAACCAGGGCGGCCGCGAGGACGGGCCGTTCCGGCTGAAGCAGTACCCGCGGGCGCGTCGCGCGCTCCGCGCCGCGCTCAGCCGCTGAAGACCTCGCGGTGATCCTCCGCGAACCGCCGGAACGTCCTCGGCGGCCGGCCGAGGACGGCCTCGACGTCGGGCGTGACGGCTGACGCGGCGCCCGACCGGTAGAGGTGCTCCCACATCTCGACGAGGCCGTCGACGTTCCAGTCGGGCACGCCGGCCTGGCGCAGCGCGGCGGCGACCTGCTCGTCGTCGAGGCGGACGTGCTCGACCTCCCGCCCGAGGACCTCCGACAGCGTCGCCACCAGCTCGTCGTTCGACAGCGACTCCGGCCCGGTGAGCGTGTAGGTGCAGTTCTCGTGGCCCTCCTGGGCGAGCGCGCGGGCCGCGACCGCGCCGACGTCGCGAGCGTCGACGTGCGCGACCCGCGCGTCGCCGATCGACGAGAAGTACTGGCCGGTGGCGATCGTCGGCGCCGCCGCCAGGACGTTCTGCATGAACGAGCTCGCGAGGAGCACCGTCCACCGCAGGGACGAGCTCTGGAGCGCGTCGATCGCGTCGGCGTGCGCGCGCGAGTACCGGACGGGCGACGACGCGGACTGCCCCAGCGCCCCCAGCTTCACGCAGTGGTAGACGCCCTCCTGCTCGGCGGCGGAGATCGCGTTGCGCTCGAGCTCCGCGGAGTGCTCGCTCGACGAGGAGACGAGGTACATCCGCTCGACCGAGCGCAGCGCGCCCACGAACGAGAGCGGGTCGGCGAGGTCGCCGACCACCGCCTCCGCGCCGAGGGCGCGGAGCTCCTGCGCGCCCTCCTCGAAGCGCGTCAGCCCGCGCACCGGCACCCCGGCGTCCAGCAGCTCGCGCACGACGACGCTCCCCGTCGTCCCCGTCGCTCCGACGACCAGGATCACGCCGGCGACCCTAGTCCCCGTCGAGGAACACGTCCACCCGCGTGCCGCCCTGCACGACGGAGAGCCCGCGGTCCTCACGCCCGGTGACCCACCCGGCCTGCACGAACGTCGCGCGGAAGAGCGAGATGTACGGCTCGTCGTGCGGCTCGACGCGGACGCGCAGCACCCCCGCCTTCGGCTCCGCGAGCACGAGCGCGCCGGTGAAGGGCGTGAGCGAGATGCCCGGCTCGAGGATCGGGACGATCACGACGCCCCGCCCCTCCCAGCCGCGGAGCACGTCGACCGCGTCGTCCCAGTTCACGGGCGCGAAGGTACAGCGAAGCGCGGAGCCGAGCGCCGCCGGTCAGGCGCCGGCGACGACGAGGCGGTACCCGACGTCGAGCTCGTCGCGGCCGAGCAGGCCGGCGTGGGCGGCGGCCCACGCGCCGCTCTCGACGTCGCGCCGCAGCCGCTCGAGCCCCGGCGCGACCGCGTCGCCGAGCGCAGGGAACACCGAGATCGACGCGCGGACGGTCGCGTCGAGGTACGCCTCCGGCCGCCGCCAGTAGGCCCCGAGGAAGCCGTCGGTGCAGTCCTGCGGCAGCGGCACCGGCACGACCTCGTACGGCAGCCCGATCAGCTTCCCCACCTCGTCGGGCGTGACCACGTCGCGCTCGTACTCGGCGATCTCCGGCAGGTACTCCTCGACCAGCCAGAAGCGCCGCGCCAGCGCCGGCTCCCAGTGCAGGACCACGACCCGCCGCCGCGCGACCCGCCGCAGCTCGGCGAGCCCGCGACCCAGCTCGGACCAGTGGTGGATCGTGAGCACCGCCATCGCGGCGTCGGCCGCGTCGTCGGCCAGCGGCAGCTCCTCCGCGCGCGCCTGCACGACCGGGGCGGCGTCCGGCGGGCGCTGCGCGATCATCCCCGCGCTCGGCTCGACCGCCACGACGTCGAGATCGTCCGGCTCGTAGGACCCGGCGCCCGCGCCGACGTTCACGACGCTCCGAGACGACCCCAGGGAGGCGCGGATGAGCGCGCCGATCCGCGGGTCCGCGCGCCGCGAGGCCGCGTACGTCGCTACCGAGTAGGGCCCCATTCGCCGCCGCGGCGGCCCATGACGATCTGCTCGCCGTCGGCGTCGAAGATCGCCTCGTCCTCGTCCATGCCGGGCATGTCGACGACCTGCACGAGCGTCAGGCGCTCCGGCGGCGCGCCGTGGGCGGCGACGTACGCCGCGCGCGCGGCCTCCTCCAGGGCGTTGCGCTCCCAGCCCTTGTCCTGGGCGTGCGCGTCGGCGAGGTGCCGGTCGGCCTCGCGGGCCCGTGCGTGCAGCGCCGCGCGCTCGCCCTCGCGGCGGCGCGCGTTCGCGACGTAGCCGCCCGCGAAGAGCAGGACGACGACGACGGCGATCACGATGAGCACGATGGCCAGGACGGTCATGCCGGCCCGAGGCTACTCAGTTGACGATCGCACGGCCCTTCAGGTGCACGCCGACCTTGCGCTTGACGCGCTGGAGCGCGTTGTCGACGGTCTTCGTGTCGCACCCGATCCGCTCGCCGATCTCCTCGTAGGAGCGGCCGTCCAGGTACAGCGCGAGCACGCGCGACTCGAGGTCCGAGAGAGCGGTCGAGAGGCAGGCGACCAGGGCCCGCAGCTCCTCGGAGGAGATCACCTGGTTGACGGGGTCGTGAACGGTCGGGCCCGGGATGACCTCGTCGAGCGTCGGCTCGCCCTCGGGCGCGCTCGCGGGCGTCGCGCTGAACGACACGTACTGGTTCAGCGGCGTGTGCTTGTTGCGGGTCGCCGTCTTCACCGCGGTGATGATCTGGCGCGTGATGCACAGCTCCGCGAAGTTGCGGAAGCTCGACTCGCGATCCCAGCGGTAGTCGCGCACCGCCTTGTACAGGCCGACGAGCCCCTCCTGGATGAGGTCGTCGCTGTCACCGCCCGCGAGGAAGTACGACGAGGCCTTGAGGCGGACGAACCCGTAGTACCGGCGCACGAGCCGGTCGTACGCGGCCGCGTTGCCCTGCTTGGCGAGCGCGATGAGGTATCCGTCCTCAACCTGAAGTTGAGATCCAGCCTGTGTGGAGAGTCGAGCCATGAGCGTCCTTCCGCGCGCGGCCACGGCGGCCACGACGCGTTTGTTTGCTCAGTGGCGCGCTCCTCCCCTGGCGCCGCTGACGGTCTTCACGGCGGCCCGAGGTCCATGAAGCTGAACCTCGACTTCACCGTTATTTCCGGCGATGTATACCCACTCTTCCGTACACCTGTCAAGCGAAACCCCTGCAACGAGAGATTTCGAACAGGATGATGGCGGCCGCGGCGGACACATTGAGCGACTCGACACGACCGTGGAGCGGGATGGCGACGATCGCGTCACAGGCGGCCGCCACGCGCGGCCGGATCCCCTTCCCCTCGGCGCCGACGACGAGGACGACGCCGCCGGTGTAGTCCGGCTCGTCGTAGCGCGCGGTCCCGGAGCCGTCGGCGCCGTAGCACCAGCACCCGGCGGCCTTCGCGTCGGCCAGGAAGTCCGCGAGGTTGCGCACCCGCGCGACCGGCAGGTGCTCCACGGCGCCCGCCGACGCCTTCGCTGCCGCCGGCGTCACGTCCGCCGACCGCCGCTCCGGCACGATCAGCCCCGCCGCCCCCGCGGCCTCCGCGGTCCGGGCGATGGCGCCGAGGTTCTGCGGGTCCTGGACCTGGTCGAGGGCGACGAGGAGCGGCGCGTCGCGCGCCAGCAGTTCCCGCGCCCCCGCGTACGGGTACGGGTCGGCCTCGGCGCAGAGCCCCTGATGCGCGTCGGACCCGCAGCGCGCCGCCACCTCCTCGGCCGGCACCACCTCCACGTGCGCGCCCGCGAGCCACGGCTCCCGCGCGGCGCCCGAGGTCGCCCAGACGCGGTGCA
>DASZDF010000535.1:0-4989 GCA_035942275.1 Solirubrobacteraceae bacterium
GGACACGGTCGGCCCCCGGCGGGCGGCGCACGACGCTGCGCGCCTTGTCCTTGGCGCCGCCGGACGAGGCCTTCGCGCCGGCCCCGCCGCCGAGCGCCGTATCCAGCCGGCTCAGCGCGTCGTCGGACTGCTGGCGCCCGAGCGTCATCAGCCGCTCGATGAGCTCCTCGGCGTCGGCGCGCGTGATGCGCCCGCGCTTCACCGCGTCGTCGAGCGTGTCGCGCAGCCGGTCGCTCGGAAGCATCAGCGAGCGCGCGACGAGCTCGCTGATGGCGGCCAGCGTGGACGAGGCGGCGTCACCGCCGGCAGGGCTCTGCGAACGGCCCTGCGACTTCTTCGGCTGCGGCATGGCGGCGAGGCTATCGCGACCGGCGCGCGGCCCCTCCCCAGCGGTTACGTTCACGCCATGCTCCGGAAAGTGGCGGCAGCGGCCGCCATGCTCGCCGCGCTGGTCCCCGCGTCGAGCGCCCTCGCGGCGTTCCCGTACACGCGCGGCGCCGAGGCGCCGAACGACCTGGTCGGCAAGCTCGAGTGGATGTACGCCGCGTCCCCGGAGCCCGGCAACGCCGCCGTCAACGCCGACCCGCGCGAGCTCAACGGCGTCCGCGGCGCGCACGTGGTCGACGCGCTGCCGGCCTACGAGACCGCGTGGAAGCTGACCACCGGGAGCCCGGACGTCACGATCGCCGTCCTCGACTCGGGCATCAAGTGGAACTCGGCCGGCGAGATGTGGGACCTGCGCGAGAAGACGCGCATCAACCGCGGCGAGGCGCTGCCGCCGCTGGCGGGGCGCGCCACCGCGACCGAGCCGGCGTTCGCCTACCGGTTCACCCCCGGCGCCCCGACCCTGCGCAACGAGCCGGCTCCGAGCTGCGCCGCCTACCGAACCGCGCTCGCCGCCGGCGGCACCGGCGGCGACCGGTACGACCTCAACGGCGACGGCGTCTTCAACGTCCTCGACTACGCGTGCGACGAACGCGTCGACCCCGCCCCGGCGCGCGGCGTCGGGCCGACGTTCCACGCGATCTACGGCCCCGACGCCGCCGGGAAGCCGATGCTCGATCCGCAGGACGTCCTCATCGCGTTCACCGACGGCGACGACGACGACGGCAACGGCTTCGCCGACGACATGGTCGGCTGGGACTTCCTCGACGACGACAACGACCCGTTCGACGACGTGCAGTACGGCCACGGGACCGGCGAGGCGAAGGACTCGGGGGCCGAGGGCGACAACGCCATCTTCAACGCAAACGGCGACTGCATCGCCGGCTGCGAGCTCGGCGCCTGCCCGAACTGCACGCAGGTCCACATGCGCGTCGGCGACTCGTTCGTGGCCGACGTCAACCGCTTCGCGCAGGCGACGATCTACGCGACCGACAACGACGTCGAGGTCGTGCAGGAGGCGCTCGGGACGCTGAACAACACCCAGCTCTCGCGCCAGGCCGTCGAGTACGCGTACAACCACGGCGTCACGGTGATCGCCTCCGCGGCGGACGAGGCGGCCCAGCACAACAACTGGCCGTCGAGCCACCCGCACGTGATCCTCGTCAACTCGGTGACGAAGTACCCGAGCGAGTCGCCGGAGTTCCCGGAGGAGCCGACGGGGCAGTTCCCGTTCCCGCAGCCGCAGCCCGGAGAGGTCCCGCCCGCGCCCGCGCCGGGGCGCTCGTACCTCGAGTTCAACGGGTGCACCAACTTCAACTCGAAGGTGACGCTGGCGATCCCGAGCGTGAGCTGCTCCTCGGACGCGACCGGGCGCGCCTCGGGCATGGCCGGCCTCGTCTACGCCGCGGCGATCGAGGCCGAGCAGGAGGGCGACCTCGACCCGCACCCAACGTGCGAGCGCGCCGACGACGAGGGGACGGCCTGCCTGCTGTCGGCCAACGAGGTGCGCCAGCTCATGGCGAGCGGGAAGGTCGCCGACGTCGAGCAGGCCGACGACGTGCGCTTCACGGGCGTCGACCCCGCGCTCGAGCCCCGCTGCACCCCCGCCACGCCGGAGTGCACGTCCCCGTTCTTCGGCGAGGGCTTCACGTCGCAGCTGCGCGTGCCGTTCCCGCCGCGCTCGTACCCGGCGCGCGACGGCCACGACCAGTTCTACGGCTACGGCCGCGTCAACATGCGCAAGGCGGTCGAGTCGACGATCGCGGGCGCCGTGCCACCCGAGGCCGAGCTGCTCGCGCCCGACTGGTACTGGATGGTCGACCCCGACCAGGGGCCGCAGACGATCAGGGGCGCGGTCGGGGCGCGCGGGGGCCCGTACACCTGCCAGCTCTACGTCGCGCCGGGCTCGTACCCGAACAACGCGGAGGACCCGGTCGGCGACTTCGCGCAGATCGACAACGGGTTCTGCGACGGCACGACCGAGCGGACGGCCTCGTTCACGGGCGCGCTCGGCGACGTCGACGTGGAGGCGCTGAAGGCGCGCTTCCCGCCCGACGCCGGCGACTTCCACGAGCGGGAGACCGGCGCCACGGGCAACCAGTCGAGCAACGGGCGCCCGAACGACGACCACTACGGCTTCATCGTCAAGGTCGTCGTCACGACGACGCAGGACGAGGTCACGCTCACCGGCGAGGACCGGCGCAACCTCCGGCTGCATCGCGACCAGGACATGATCGAGGGCTTCCCGCGCGACATCGGCGGCGACGGCGCCTCCTCGCCCGCGTTCGGCGACCTCGACGGCGACAACCGCAACGAGCTCGTCCTCGCCGGCTCGGACGGCCTCGTCCACGCGTACCGGCGCAACGGCGGCGAGCTCGAGGGCTGGCCGGCGCGCGTCGGCCCGCTCGCGCTGCACAGCGGCGGGCGCGCGTTCGAGACGGGCGAGGTCGCGGGCGACGCGCGCGGCGCGATCCTCGGCTCGGTGGCGATCGGCGATCTCGAGCGCGACGGCCTCCCCGAGGTCGTCGTCACCGACCTCGAGGGCCGCGTCACCGTCTTCGAGGCCGACGGCACCCGGTCGCTCGTGCGCGAGTCGGAGATCGCGTGGTCGGGCAAGCCGCTGGAGCCCTTCGAGAACGTCCGCCAGAACCCGATGCACCGCACCCAGCACGGTTTCATCGCCTCGCCGGTGCTGACCGACCTCGACGGGGACGACGGCGGCCGGCTCGAGATCGTCGCCGCGGCCATGGACCGCCACGTCTACGCGTGGAACGACGACGGCACGCGCGTCGACGGCTTCCCCGTGCTCGTCGTCGACCGCACGAAGGTCGAGTCGATCGACCCCGACACGCACGCCGTGCGCTTCGACCAGGCGAAGGTCGGCTACGAGGACAACGACCCGACCGACTCCCCGCTCCAGCTCCAGCAGGGGCCGATCATCGACACGCCGGCGGTCGGCGACATCACCGGCGACGGCAAGCCGGAGATCGTCGTCGGCACGAACGAGGAGTACGTCCCCGAGCACGGCAACGAGGGCCAGCACGGCGTCTCGCCGACGAACGCGTTCGCGCTGAGCTTCATCGTGCCGGCGAGCGGCGCGCTGGACCCGTCGAACACGCGGCTCCACGCGATCCTCTCCACCGGCGACCCGGACGGGGACCCCGGCACCGCTCCGCCGACGCTCGAGCACTGGCCGGCGGAGATCGGGCAGAGCGGCTCGGGCACGCTGCCGATCGTCGGCGAGGGCGTCACCGGGGCCCCGGTCATCGGCGAGGTCGAGTGCCCGGAGGGCGGCGCCGGGCCGAAGATCGGCGCCTCCGGCCACGCCGGCCCGGCGTTCGTCCTCAACCCCGACACGACGTCGTGCTACGGCGACGACGGCGACGACGAGACCGCCGACGTCGGCGACGGCGTGCCCGACCAGCCGGTCTCGCTGCGCAGCGACGGCGGGACCGGGATCGGCCAGAACGACACGCCCGTCATCAGCGCGTTCGGCCATCCCGTGATCGCCGATCCCGGCGACGGCGCCACGGTCCTCTCCCCGGCGCTCGGCGCGCTGCGCGCGCTCGACATCGGCTTCCCCGAGTACCAGGGCGGGCAGGATTTCATCGGCGGCTGGGACGCCGCAACAGCGGAGTTCCGCCCCGGCTTCCCGGCGCGGATGAACGACCTCCAGTTCCTCACGGGGCCGTCGATCGCCGAGGTCGACGGCGACGCGGAGACGCAGGAGATCCTCGCGGCCTCCGCGTCGCTCGACCTCCAGGGCTACAACACCGACGGGACCCCGATCGACGACACGTGGCCGAAGCTCACGTCCGACTGGGTCGTCGCCAACCCGCTGATCGGCTCGTGGGGCGAGGGCGACACGAAGGTCGTCGTCACCGTGACGCGGTCCGGCTTCCTGCTCGCGTACGACGTCGAGGCGGCCGTCTGCCCCGGCGACACCGAGGACGCCTGGCCGCGGTTCCACCACGACAACTGGAACAGCGGCGACGGGCGCCGGGGCGGCGACCGCGACACGGTGCTGCCCGGCACGCCGGAGGACGTCCGCGCGGAGGAGGGCGAGCTGCGCTGGACCGCCGCCGGCGACGACCTGCTGTGCGGCTCGGCGGTCACGCACGAGACCGCGACGTCGGACGAGCCGATCACCGGCGCGAACTTCGAGGACGCGCGCCCGCTCGAGGAGGAGGACGAGGAGGCCGAGCGGCGGGCACCGGGCGACGAGACCGCCGTCGCCCTGCCCGAGGACGTCGGGCGCTACGTCGCGGTGCGCGCCGTGGACGACGCCGGCAACGTCGGGCGCGTGGTCGCGCTCGACCTCGAGCGGCCGGCCGGCAGCGGCGGCGACAGCGGCGGGACCACCACGACGATCATCCCCGCCCCGCCTCCGCCGTCGCAGGCGCCGCCGCGCACGCCTGATCCGGGGCCGGGCACCGCGACGTGCTCGCCGACGCGCCTGCTCGCCCGGGCCGGCGTGCGCTCGCGCGGGCGCTCGCTGGCGATCGTCGTGCCGCGGATCGCCGGGCCGACGACCGTCGACGTCTTCCAGCAGTCGGTCGGCCGGCGCCTGGGCGATCGCCTCGTCGCGCGCTTCCGCGCGCGGAG
>DASZDF010000536.1:0-2783 GCA_035942275.1 Solirubrobacteraceae bacterium
CCCGCCGCGCGTGCGTCGTCGAGCGACACCGCCGGGACGTCGCCGA
The DNA here is from genome assembly GCA_035942275.1 of Solirubrobacteraceae bacterium. Taxonomy (GTDB): domain Bacteria; phylum Actinomycetota; class Thermoleophilia; order Solirubrobacterales; family Solirubrobacteraceae; genus CADCVT01. The sequence continues at coordinate 47 of DASZDF010000536.1, forward strand.
CGTCGACCGCGTCGAGCGGGGCCAGCGAGGCGAGCGGCGCCGCTCCGCCGCCCGGCGCGGCCGCTGCGCCGCCGGCCGCGTCCACTTCGCGCAGCTCGGCGCCGTCGAACTCGAGCTCGGTCTCCACCGGGACCGGGCGGCGGATGGTGACCTCCGCCGGGCCGGCACCGGCGAGCGTTCCCGCCAAAAAGCCTCCGTTGGCGACGCCGGGAGGGCCGGCAAAGCGGGCGGCGATGCACACGCGGCGGGTGGCGCGACCGGGGCCGCTCACCCGACGATCGTCAGCTCCTTCGACAGCCCGCTGAGCACCTCGTGGCCGTCCTCGGTGATCGCGACGAGGTCCTCGATCCGGACGCCGATGTGGCCCGGCACGTAGATGCCGGGCTCGACGGTCACGACATGGCCCGCGGCGAGCGCCGTGTCGCCCTGCTTCGACAAACGGGGCTCCTCGTGGACGTCGAGCCCGACGCCGTGGCCCAAGCCGTGGCCGAAGTGCTCGGCGTGGCCGCCGGAGTCGATGATGTCGCGCGCGATCGCGTCGACCTCGCGGCCGAGCGGCCCGGGCCGGACCGCCGCCAGCGCGTCGAGCTGCGCGCGCAGCACCAGCTCATAGACGTCGCGGTCGCGCGGGTCGACGTCGCCCGTCGCGACCGTGCGGGTGCAGTCCGACGCGTAGCCGTCCTTCTGCGCGCCCCAGTCGATGACGACCAGCATGCCCGCCGGGATCTCCACGTCGCGCGGCGTCGCGTGCGGCAGCGCGCCGTGCGGGCCGGCCGCGACGATCGGCGGGAACGAGGCGCCCTGTGCGCCGCGGCGGCGCATCGCGACCTCGAGGTCGAGCGCGACGTCGCGCTCGGTGCGCCCGACGATGCCGCCCTCGAGCACGACCTCACGGAAGGCCTCGTCGGCGACGCGCGCCGCCTCGCGCACGAGCGCGATCTCCTCCGGCGTCTTGACCAGCCGCAACTCCTCGACGATCCCGCCGGCGGCGACGAGCTCGACGTCGTCGCCCACGAGCTCCGCGAACCGCGCGTGCTGCTTGACGCTGAGGTGCGCGTCGTCGAACCCGAGCCGCCTCGGCAGCCCGCCCTCGGCGGCGCGCGCGAGGAGGTCGGTCGCGATCTCGGCCTGCCCCCACTCCTCGGGGACCTGCTCGGCGGCCTGGCTCAGGTAGCGGAAGTCGGTCAGGAAGCGCCGCACGCCGGGCCCGACGACCGCCGCGCCGTTCGAGCCGGTGAAGCCGGTCAGCCAGCGCAGGTTGATCGGCTCGGCGACGTACAGCCCGTCGAGCTCGCGCTCGCGCAGCAGCTCCTCGACGCGCTCCGCCCGGCCGCTCACGCCGCCAGCTCCTCGCGGAGCAGCCCGAGCGCCTCGCCGTAGCCGTCGGGGCCCTTGCCGCTGACCACGCCGATGCGCGTCCGGAGCCCGTCGAGGACCGAGATCCGCCGGAAGTCCTCGCGGCCGTGGACGTCGGAGAGGTGCACCTCGACGGCCGGCAGCGCGGCGAGCTCGAGCGCGTCGCGGATCGACCAGGCGTAGTGCGTCCACGAGCCAGGGTTCAGCAGCACCCCGTCGGCGAGGCCCTGCAGCCGGTGCAGGTGCTCCACGAACTCGCCCTCGTGGTTCGTGTGGAAGAACCGCGGCTGGAGGCCGAGCGCCCGCGCCTCCCGGTCGATGCGCAGCTCGAGCGCGTCGAAGGTGAGCGTGCCGTAGTGCAGGGGGTCGCGGCGCCCGAGCTGGTCCAGGTTGACGCCGTGCATGACCTCGACGCGGTTCCTCATCGCGCCCGCAACTCTTCCACGGCGGCGCGCAGGGCGGCGTCCCCGACCGCGTGGCCGTGGCTCACGTCGCCCGGCGCCGCGACGAGGACGAACGGGACCGAGCCCGTGAGGCGCTTCTTGTCGCGCCGCGTCACCTCGACGACCGCGTCGACGTCGACGTCGAGCGTGGTCGGCAGCCCCTGGGCCTCGAGCAGCGCCGCGACCTGCGCCCGCAGGGCGGTCTGGCCCGAGAGCCGCAGCGCGGCGAGCAGCCCGAGTCCCACGGCGCGGCCGTGCGTGATCGTCGTGTAGCCGAGCACGGTCTCGATCGCGTGCGCGACGGTGTGCCCGAGGTTGAGGACCTGGCGCACGCCGGCGTCGCGCTCGTCGGCGGCGACCACGGCGACCTTCGTGCGCGCGCACGCGAAGACGATCTCCTCGTCGACGGCGTCGCCCCGCGCGACGCGCTCCCACAGCGGCCCGCCGGCGATCAGCGCCGTCTTGACCACCTCGGCGTAGCCCTCGGCCACGAGCGGCGCCGGGAGCGTCGAGAGCGTGTCGAGGTCGGCGAGCACCGCGAGCGGCTGGTGGAAGGCGCCGACGTAGTTCTTCGCCTCCGGGATGTCGATCGCCGTCTTCCCGCCGATCGCGGCGTCGACCATCGCGAGCAGCGTCGTCGGCACCTGGACCACCGGGACGCCCCGCTGGTACGTCGCCGCGCAGAAGCCGGCGAGGTCGGTGACGCACCCGCCGCCGACCGCGCGCACGTGGTCGCCGCGCGTGGCCCCGAGCTGCGCGAGCCGGCGCCATACCTCCGAGGCCGTCGCGATCGTCTTCGCCGCCTCGCCCGCGGGGACGACGACCTGCGCGTCGGGCGCCCAGTGCGGGCCGGCGCCGGCGTCGGTGACCACGAACGCGCGGCCGGGCGCGCCGGCGTCGAGGTCGCGGACGCCGTGCCCGACGACGACCGGGTACTC
>DASZDF010000537.1:0-2776 GCA_035942275.1 Solirubrobacteraceae bacterium
GGCCCATCGCGTGCACCGCGTCCTCGCGCGGGTTCCGCAGCGTGTCGGTGCGCGGCGCGGGCAAGCGACGCCTGCGGATCGGCTTCCAGCGCCGGGTCCGCCAGCCGATCACCGTCGACGTCTTCCAGACCTCGATCGGCCGGCGCGTGCTCCAGGAGCGGCTCGTCGGGCGCTTCCGCGGCAAGTTCGAGTCGTTCACGTGGAACGAGCGCGGGACCGTCAAGAAGCGCAAGATCCGCGACGGCTACTACTTCGTGCGGCTGCGGATGAACCTCGGCGCGAGCCGGTCGGACTACCGGCGCGTCACGCTCCAGCGGCGCGGCGGCCGGTGGTACAAGCGTCCGCCGCACTACCGCAAGGAGAGCTGCACGCTGCTCACGTCGTACAAGCTGCTGCGTCCGGTGTTCGGCGGGCGCGGCGGGCGTGCGGTGACGGCGTCGTTCCGGCTCACCCGGCGGGCGCGCGCGAGCATGACGATCATGCGCGGCAAGCGCGTCGTCCGGCGCGCCCCGATGCGCCTGCGCGGCGCCGACATCACCCACCGCGTCAAGCTCTCGGCGCGCGGCCTGCCGCGCGGCGACTACCGGTTCATCCTCCGCGTCCGGCCGATCGGCGGCCGCAAGGCGGTGCGGGCGGTGCTCACCTCGCGGCGCCTGTAGGGTCCGCCCCAGAAGGGGGATCCGCTTGGCGCCGTTCGAGGTGACAGACGAAGAGGTACGGCCGCGCGTCGCGCGCGTGACCCTGCGGGGCGAGCTCGACCTCGCGAGCGCGTACGCGTTCGACCGGCGCCTCCTGGCGATCGAGCAGGAGCAGCCGAAGCTGATCGTCGTCGACCTGCGCGGCCTGACGATGCTCGACTCCGCGGGCCTGGCGCGCCTCGTCTCGGCGCAGCGGCGCGCGCGGCGGGGCGGTTGGAAGCTCGTGCTCGTGCGCGGCGGCCGGGCGATCCAGCGCGTGCTTCAGACGACCCAGCTCGACGAGCACTTCGACATCGCGCGCGACCTGCCGAACGCGCTCGGCGAGCCCGACTAGGCCGGGCGGGCGATGATGTCCATGACGCCCCGCCGGACCTTGCGGAAGATCCGGTAGGCGCCCGGCGTCCAGCGCATCGTCGTGCGGCCGACGCCCTTCGCGTTGAAGCGGAACTGGCCGCGGGCGAAGACGACGGTGCGGCGGGCGAGGCCGTAGCTCGCGGCTCGCGCCGCGGGCAGGCGGACGACGACCTTGTAGAGCTTCCACTTCGGCCCGGTGTACTCGAGCGTCAGGCCGTTGCGGTTGGCCGCGAGGCGGCGCAGGCGGGGGAGGACCGGCTGGCGCACGGCGAGTGGGTCGGTCGCGTCGGCGGGCACGGGCGGCGGGGGCGGCAGGAGGGCCTGCTTGGCCTGCTCGATCGTCTCGCCCTGCACCTGGAGGTCGGACTTCTGAAGGAGGTTCTCCGGCGCCAGCCAGGCGACCTGATCGCGGCTCGGGTGCCGGACGAGCACCTCGACCGCGCGCTTGACGGTGGAGACGTTGCCGAGGCCGTCGCTGACGCGGAGGCTGATCGGGTGCGCGCCGAGCTTGTCGGGCGCGACGAGGTCGGCCTCGGCGATGAGCCCGCTGGAGTGCTCGAACGTGCCGTCGCCGTCGAGGTCCCAGTCGTACGTGTAGACGGCGTCCTCGTCCTCGTCGACCGGGGCGATCGTCGCCGAGAGGTGGATCGGGTCGCCGGGGTTCACGAGCTGGGGCTCGAAGCGGAACCAGCTGTTGATCGCGTCGGTGATCCGGAAGACGCCGGTGTCGGCGCCGACCTCGCCGGCCGCGTCGGTGACGCGCAGGCCGAGCACGATCGTGGCGTCGAGGAACGCCCCGCGGTTCGTGAACGTGTGAAGGAGGGTCGGCTCGTCGCCGGTGCTCGTCTCGAAGCTGCCGTCGCCGTCGAGGTCCCACTCGTACTCGACGATGTCGTGGCCGTCGGGGTCGTCGCTGCACGCGGCGTTCAGGAGGTGCTGCTCGCCCTCCACCGGCGTGGAGACCCCGGGGTACGGGAAGACGCAGGGAACGGGCACGTCGGCCTGCGCGGAAGCGGGCAGCGCGAGCGCGAAGAGGGCGGCGACGAGGACGGACGCGCGAAGAGCCATGAACGGCTAGATCGCCCGTACGCCAGGATCCTGTAGATCCTGAGCGCTGGAATGGCCTGAAGGTCCAGCGCCGTTGATACCGTCCGAGCGGTCCCAGAGGAGCCAGACATGACCGACCTGCCGCCGGACTTCTTCAACCGTCCCCTCGCCGAGGTGGATCCCGAGATCGCCGCCGTGCTCGACCACGAGCTCGAGCGCCAGCAGCGCACGCTCGAGATGATCGCGTCCGAGAACTTCGTGCCCCAGGCGATCCTCGAGACCCAGGGCAGCGTGCTGACCAACAAGTACGCGGAGGGCTATCCCGGCAAGCGTTACTACGGCGGCTGCGAGCACGTCGACGTGGCCGAGCAGCTCGCGATCGATCGCGCGAAGGCGCTGTTCGGCGGCGAGCACGCGAACGTCCAGCCGCACTCCGGCGCCCAGGCGAACGCGGCCGTGTACCACGCGCTCCTCCAGCCCGGCGACAAGCTCATGGGCCTGTCGCTCGCCCACGGCGGCCACCTCACCCACGGCATGAAGATCAACGTGTCCGGGCGGCTGTACGACATCGTGCCGTACGAGGTCCGGCGCGAGGACTCGCTCCTGCACATGGACGACGTCGAGCGCATCGCGCACGAGCAGCGGCCGAAGATGATCCTCGCCGGCTGGTCGGCGTA
>DASZDF010000538.1:0-2595 GCA_035942275.1 Solirubrobacteraceae bacterium
CGCCGACTCGTTCCAGGTCGCGAGCCGGCTGTGGAAGGAGGACGCGCTGCGCGCCTCCGTGGTGGCCGAGGCGACCGCGGCCGCGCAGAAGGACGCGGCACAGGGCGGCGACAGCGTGTCCGACGTCGCGGCCGAGGTCGACCGCGTCGAGCAGCTCGGGCTGCCGGTGGGCTGGGGCGGGACGAACGGCGGCGACGTCCTCGCCCACATCCCCGGCTGGCTGCTGACCGCCTTCGCGCTGACGATGGGCGCGCCGTTCTGGTTCGACGTCCTCGGCAAGCTCGCGAACGTCCGCGCGACCGGGAACCGGGAGGGCACGCGCAAGGACGACGCGCGGGTCCCGATCGACCGCGACGATCCGTCGGGTACCCGGCCGCCCCCGGCTACCCCGGCGGAGCCGACATGACCTCGACGCGGTGCCCGGCCGGGCAGCGGACGAAGCAGCGCGGCGCGCCCCAGTGCTGCGCGCGCGGCTCGGGGTCGTGGCCGGCCGCGCGCAGTCGGTCGAGCGTCCGCTCATAGTCGTCGGCCACGACCGCGACGTGCCCGGACGGGGGCGCGACCGGGTCGTCGGCGTACATGAGGTGGACCTGCGTCCCGCCGCGCTCGAGCCACACGGCGCGGCCCGCGAGTGACGGCGGGAGGTCGACGCGGGCGAACCCGAGCAGCTCCCAGAAGCGCTCGGACTCGCCCACGTCGTCGCGCCGGACCTCCAGCGCGACGTGGTGGATCACGTGCCGGTCGGGCGCTCCGGGCTCGGGGCCTCGGGCGACGACGGGGAGCCGACGGGCTCGGTGAGCGGGTCGCCGCTCGTGCCGCTCGTGCCGGTCGTCGGCGTGCTGCTCGGCCCGCTGTCGAGGTGCGCCGGCATCTCGTCCTTCTGCGGCACCGGACCGCCCTCGGCGCCCCACGCCTTGTTCAGCTCGCTCTGCACGAAGCCGTAGTACGCCGGCGAGAACACGATGTACAGGACCAGCGCGAGCCAGCCGTTCATCTGGTCGCGCGCGCCCGCGATCCGCTGCGCCTGCTGGATGCGCTTCGCCTGGCGGTAGATCGCGACGAGCGGCGGGATGATGAGCAGGAAGCCCGGGATGATCGCGAGCAGCGTCATCGTCGGGTTCTGGCCGAGGTCGTAGCCCTTGGCCTTGCCGTACTCGCTGAGATCCTTGGCGGTCGCCCAGATCCAGTAGATCGCGTAGAAGCCCGTGATGCTCCAGGCGCCTGCCCAGAGCGGGCCGCGGACCTTGACGTCGTGCGCGGTCCCCGCGGGATTGAATGTGTCTCCGTAAGCCATGTGCCGACCCTAACCGACGCCGGGGACGCCGTGGTGTACGCAGTTTTGGCGTATTCGCCCTTGACTCCGCGTCCCTCATGGGAGGAGGGTCGGTTTTATGGTGCGTGCAGCCTGCGCGGCCGTCGTCGCGCTCCTCCTCCTCGCCGCACCCGCAGCGGCGTTCCAGATGTGCGACCGCGACGGCACGACCGTGACCGCGACGTTCGGCACGGAGACCGGCGGCCTGCTCGTGCAGGTCGGCTCGCAGATCCACACCGAGGACGGGCAGTGCGACGACGCGACGACCGCCAACACCGACACGATCGAGGTCGTCGGCGACAGCAGCGTGGAGCTGCTCACCATCGACCTCGCCGGCGGCACGTTCCTCGACACCGGCGGCCCCGACCTCGAGGCCGGCACATCGGACGAGGTCGAGATCGAGGTCGACTTCGGCAGCGGCTTCGCGACGAGGGACATCCTCGTGAGGGGATCCGGCGCCGCGGACCACGTCACGCTCGGCGTCCTCGGCCCCACCCTCTTCGGGCCGAGCGCCATCAACCTGAACGCGAACGAGGCTTCAGGCGTGGATCCCGACGTCACCACCCCGACCCATCGGAACATCGAGGTCGACGGCCTCGGCGGGCCCGACGTCCTCAGCGCGGCCGGCGACGCCGGCATCCCCACACGTGGCTTCGCGAGCCTGGTCGGGGGCCCGGGCGACGACGATCTGACGATTGGCATCGCGACGCCCGGCCCCGGCAACGACACCATCCGCAACCCCGGGGAGGGCGCGATCATCAGGTACTCCGATGCGCCGAACGGCGTCGTCGTGACCCTCGCGGACGGGACCGGCGGGGTGTGGGGCGGCACCGCCGTCAACGGCGACGGCGAGAGCCCGCCCGGCACGGACGTCTACGTCGGCGTCCCGTTCCAGATCGAGGGCTCGGACGCGGGCAACGACGTCTTCAACGGCTCCGCCTTCGATACGAGCTTCGAGGGCGCCGGCGGCAGCGACACCTTCAACGGCGGCTCCGGCGGGGAGGACTTCCGCGGCGGCGCCGGCGTCGACACGATCCACGGCGGAGACGGCGAGGACACCCTCCTCGGGGACGCCGGCGGCGACTTCCTGTACGGCGAGGGCGGGCTCGACGTCCTCGCCGGCAACGCCGGAGCGGACACCGAGTCGGGCGGCGCCGACGACGACTATCTCGTCCAGTCCGCGCGCTTCCTCGGCGTCGCGGAGAGCTCGAACCCCAACGGGGCGGACGATCTGAGCGGCGGGCCCGACGTCCTCAGCGCGGCCGGCGACGCCGGCATCCCCA
>DASZDF010000539.1:0-3188 GCA_035942275.1 Solirubrobacteraceae bacterium
AGCCACCTCCGCGCCCTGCGCACCGACAGCGACGCGAACTCGTGGATGCCGTACCCGCCGACCTTCACCGCGCGCGACTCCGGCCGCAGGCGCGCGCCCTTGCACGCCGGGCACGGCTCCATCGACATGAACTCCTCGATCTTCTCGCGCTGGAGCTCGGACTCCGTCTCCCGGTAGCGCCGCTCGAGGTTCGGGATGATCCCCTCGAACTGCGTCGCGTAGGAGCGCCGCCGCCCGTAGCGGTTGCGGTAGGTGACCTGGATGCGGTCGCCGTTGGTGCCGAAGAGGAAGAGGTCCTTCGCGTCGTCGTCGAGGTCCTCCCACGGCAGCTCGAGGTCGACGCGGTACTTCTCGGCGATCGCCTGCGTGATCTGCTCGTAGTAGTTCGAGGACGAGTTCGCCCACGGCAGCAGCGCGCCCTCGCCGATCGACAGCGTCGGGTCGGGGACCACGAGGTCCGGGTCGATCTCCCTCTGCGAGCCGAGCCCGGTGCAGCGAGCGCATGCGCCGTGCGGCGAGTTGAAGGAGAAGATCCGCGGCTCGAGCTCCGGCATCGAGGTGCCGCAGGACAGGCAGGCGAACTTCTCGGAGAACGTGCGGACCGACGGGTCGTCGCCGACGACCTCGACCTCGACGATCCCCGCCGCGAGCCCCACGGCGGTCTCGATCGAGTCGGCGAGCCGCTTGCGCACCTCGGGCCGCATCACGAGCCGATCGACGACCACCGCGATGTCGTGCTTGAACTTCTTGTCGAGCTCGATCTTCTCCTCGAGCATCCGCAGCTCGCCGTCCACCTTGACTCGCGCGTAGCCCTCGGCGCGCAGCTCCTCGAGCAGCTTCCCGTACTCGCCCTTGCGACCCCGCACGACCGGCGCGAGGACCATGAACCGCGTCCCCTCCTCGAGCTCCATCACCTGGTCGATGATCTGCTCGGCCGACTGACCCTGGATGTGCTCGCCGCACTCGGGGCAGTGCGGCGTGCCGACCCGCGCCCACAGCAGGCGCAGGTAGTCGTAGATCTCGGTGACGGTGCCGACCGTCGACCGCGGGTTGCGCGAGGTCGTCTTCTGGTCGATCGAGATCGCCGGCGACAGGCCCTCGATCGAGTCGACGTCGGGCTTGTCCATCTGCCCGAGGAACTGGCGGGCGTACGCGCTGAGCGACTCGACGTAGCGGCGCTGCCCCTCCGCGTAGATCGTGTCGAACGCGAGCGACGACTTCCCGGAGCCGGACAGGCCCGTGAGCACGACGAGCGCGTCGCGCGGCAGGGTCAGGCTTATCTCCTTGAGGTTGTGCTCCCGGGCACCCGAGACAACGATCGCGTCCTGTCGCATCCCCTACGGAGTGTAGGAGGGCGAACGGATGTTCGATCAGGGGCGAAGCCGCAACGTGCGCACCTTTGTCACGGTCCTGTGACCCGGCGCCGCGGCGCTGACGGAGATGCGGACGGTGAGCACGCCGTGGCGCCGCAGCGTCGCGCGCAGCGACCGCTGCTGGAGCGCGGACAGCCGGAAGCCCAGCCCGGTCGGGGTCGCCGACGAGGCCACGGGCCCGAGCGAGCGGCGACCGAGCGAGCGCCACCGCCCTCCGACGCGCACCTTGGCCGCCGCGCGCACCGCGCAGCCCGGGCGGCAGACCGCCGAGACGCCCAGCGAGCCGCCCAGCCGCTGCGTCGCGCGCCCGCCCAGCCACAGCCGGACGCCGCTCGCGCGAGCGGCCCGCGGGCCCTCGAGCTCGTCGACGCTCGGCGGCGCGACAGGCTCCTCCGGCCGCCCGCTCGGCTCCACGTCGACCGGCTGCGCGGGATCGCGCCGCGGCGGGTCGACCCGGACGGGCTCGTCCGGCGGGACGTTGTTCGCGCCCGGGCCGCGGCCGCCCTCGCCGGCGACCTCGGAGTCCCCGCGCCACGACCACGCCATCTCCACGCGGCCGCCGGCGTAGGCGTCGTCGACCGCGGGCCCGTGCTCGGGCAGCGTCACGACGAACCGGAACGGCACGGTCGCGCCCGCGGCGAGGTCGCCGAGGTCGAGGGCCGGCAGGTCGGCGAGCTTGCCGGAGAAGACGACGTCGCCCGCGCGCTCCACGCGGAGGTCCAGCCAGCCCGACAGCACTCCCCCGCCGGGCCCGGGCGTGTCCGCGAGGCCGCTCATCGAGAGCGTCAGCCGCTGCGGCCCGCCGGCGCGGTTCGTCAACGACAGCGAGCCCTCGGCCGAGGCGCCGGGGCGCAGCCGCGACGCGACGAGCACCGCCTGGCCGTCCCGCGAGCTCTCGAGCTGCATGCTGCCGCCCGCCGTCGCACGGAAGATCGGCTCGCGCGGCGACCCGCCGACCGACAGCGAGGCGACGGCGGCGAAGAGGGTCGCGAAGACGATGGCGAGACGGCTCGTCACCCGGCGGCCCTCGCGGCGGGGGCACGGCGCAGGCCGAGCAGCCCGACGAGCTCGAGGAGGACGAGGAGGCCGGCGGGCAGCGCGATCAGGGCCAGCTTCCCCTCCCGGGAGCCCGCCCAGTGCAGGACGTGGCCGACCTTCGGCACGCTCATCGCCGTCCGGCCGATGCGGCCGTCGACGGCGACGGCCCACGTCTCGGAGACGTCGTTGGCGTCGCCCTTCGTCACGAAGCGCACCTGCGACCCGGTCCGGCGCATGCTCTCGACGCGGTGGGTCACGAGCTCGCCCCCGCGCGACGGGTCGTGGAACGATACGACGTCCCCCGGCCGCACGTCGAGCGGCGCGAGGCTCTTGCTGAGCACGACGTCGCCCGGCGTCAGCGCCGGCTCCATGCTCCCGGTGAGCACGGTCAGCGGCGTCACGCCCGTGGCGCGCGGGACGGTCACGAGCGCGACCAGGCCGACGACGACCCCGATCGCGCACCAGACCGCGAAGCTCGCCGCGAGGCGCGTCATCGCGCCGCCGCCTCCGAGAAGGTGAGGCTCCAGCGCCCGGACCGGGCGCTCGCCTCGCGGGCGGCGGATGCGGGCACGCGAGCGGAGACGCTCACGGTCGCACCGCCGCCGCGCGGAAGCGGGACGGGGGTTGAGACACCGTCGCGCAGGCCGCCCAGCGGCCCGCGATACAGAACCCGTCCCGCAACCTCGAGCTCGAGCTCCACCAGGGAGTCGAGCGTACGATCGCCACCGGTCACGCGCGGGCGGGCGTCGAGGACGCCCGCGGTGCGGTTGCTCAGCC
>DASZDF010000540.1:0-2867 GCA_035942275.1 Solirubrobacteraceae bacterium
GCCCAGCGTGACGTCGCGCGCGGGGTTGGGCTCGAACGCCGGCGCCCCGGACTCGCCTTCCGCGTGGGTCTCGCACGTCCGCGTCGCATCCGGCGTCGAGAACGCGGCTGCGAGCGCGACGGCCACGGCGGTCAGGCTGCCCACGTTCCTATCCTGACGGGCGTGCCCACCGCCCGGCAAGAGCTGATCCTGCGCAAGGTCGTCGAGGAGTACCTCGCGTCCGGCTCGCCGGTGGGCTCGAAGACGCTCTCGGCCGACCCGGACCTCGACTGCCGGCCGTCGACGATCCGCAACGAGCTGGCGCAGCTCGAGGAGGTCGGGCTGCTCGCGCACCCGCACACGTCGGCGGGGCGGGTGCCCACCGACGCCGGGCTGCGGGTCTTCGTCGACGAGTTGCTCGCGCGGCGGCGGCTGAGCTCGCCGCAGGCGCGCCCGACGCTCGAGCTGGCGCTCACCCGCCGGGAGGTCGACGAGGCGATGCGCGCGACGACCGAGGCGCTCAGCCAGGTCTCGAGCCTGCTCGCGATCGTCACGGCGCCGCCGATCGAGACCGCGGAGATCCGCCACATCGAGGTCCTGAGCCTCCAGCCGCAGGTCCTGATGGTCGTGATCATCACCTCGACCGGCGGCGTGTCGAAGCGGATCTTCACCTTCGAGCGGCCCGTCGACCCCGGCCTCGCGACGTGGGCCGCCGCGTACCTCAACGAGCAGCTCACGGGGATGGACCTCGGCGCGCGCACGCTCCAGCGCCGCCTCAACGACCCGACGCTCTCGCCCACCGAGCGCGCGTTCCTCGACTCGCTCATGCCCGCGTTCACCGAGCTGGCGGAGACCGCGCAGGACACGCTCTACGTCGATGGCGCCGCGCGCCTCATCGCCGAGCACCGCCTCCAGGACCTCGACCAGATCAACGAGCTGATGACCGTGCTGGAACGGCGCCGCGACCTCCTGTCCGTCCTCAGCCGAGCATTGACCGAGCGCGACGTCCTCGTCCGCATCGGGGCCGAGAACGAGACGCCGCAGCTCCAGTCGATGGGCCTCGTCGCCGCGGCGTACGGCCTGCCGGCGCGCAAGCTCGGCACCGTGTCGCTGATGGGCCCGGTCCGCATGGACTACGCGGAGGCGATCGTCTTCGTCCGCGACGCGGCGCACCAGCTCTCGCGGTACATCGAGACCGTCTACGACGAAGCCTGATGCCGGCCGACGCGTACGAGCTTCTCGGCGTCCCGCGCGACGCCGACGAGACGCAGATCAAGAAGGCCTTCCGCAAGCTGGCCCGCGAGCTGCACCCCGACGTCAACCCCGACGACAGCGCGGCGGAGTCGCGCTTCAAGGAGGTCGCGGAGGCCTACGAGATCCTCTCCGACCCCGACCGGCGCGCGACGTACGACCGCTACGGCTACGAGGGCCTGCGCTCCGGCGGCTACACGCCGACCGACTTCGGCGCGTTCGGCGGCCTCTCGGACATCCTCGACGCGTTCTTCGGGGCCGCGGCCGGCGGCGGCGGGTTCTTCGGCGGGCGCGGCGGGCCGGCGGCCGGCGGCGACGTCGCCGCGACCCTGACGATCGACCTCGCCGACGCCGCCCGCGGCACCAGCACCGAGCTCGCCTACGAGGTCGTCGCCCGCTGCTCGCACTGCCACGGCAACGGCGCGGAGCCGGGGACGCCGATCAAGAGCTGCGACCGCTGCGGCGGGTCCGGCCGGCTGCAGGGCGTGTCGCGGACGCCGTTCGGCCAGGGCGTGCGCAGCGTGCAGTGCGACACCTGCCACGGCGACGGCAAGATCCCCGAGACGCCGTGCACGGAGTGCGCGGCCCGCGGCCGCACCCTCGAGGACCGCACCCTGCGCGTCGACGTCCCGGCGGGGATCGCGGACGGCCAGCGGATCCGCCTCGGCGGCCACGGCCACATGGGCGACCCCGGCGCGCCCGACGGCGACCTCTACGTGACCGTCCGCGTCCGCGCCGACGAGCGCTTCGTCCGCGACGGCAACGACCTCGTGACCGCGCTCGACGTCCCGGCGCCGCTCGCCGCCCTGGGCGGCTCGTTCGCGGTGCCGACCCTCGACGGCCCGGCGGAGGTCGAGATCAAGCCCGGGACCCAGCCGGGGGAGATCGTCGTGCTGCGCGGCAAGGGCGTCCCCGACCTGCGGCGCGGCCGCCCGGGCGACCTGCGCGTCGTCGTCAACGTCGTGATCCCCCGCGCGCTGACGCGCGAGCAGAAGGAGCTGCTGCGCGAGCTCGCCGACTCGCTGACCGACGAGAACGCCGGCGAGCAGCACGAGTCGGTGCTCGGGAAGCTGCGCAGGGTTCTGCGCGCGTCGTGATCCGGCTCGCGCTCCGCGTCCGGCGCGAGGACGCGGAGGTGGCGCTCGCCGAGCTGCTCGCGCTCGTTCCCGCGGGGGTGGAGGAGGTCGACCTCGGCGACCGCGTCGAGTACGCGGTCTACGGCGCGCCGGGCGAGCTGCCCGACCTGCCCGACCTGCGCGCCGCCGCGGGCGATGCGCTGGTCGAGGTGACGACCACCGAGGTCGCCGACGACTGGCCCGAGCGCTGGCGCGCGTTCCACAAGCCGGTCGAGGTCGGCCCGCTGCGCGTCCGCCCGCCGTGGGCGGAGGCGCGTGACGGCGACATCGTGATCGACCCGGGGCAGGCGTTCGGCACCGGGGGACACGAGACGACGCGGCTGTGCCTGGAGCTGCTGCTGGAGGTGCAGCCGACCGGACCGCTCGTCGACCTGGGCTGCGGCAGCGGCGTGCTCGCGATCGCGGCGGCGCGGCTCGGCTGGTCGCCCGTCCTCGCGCTCGACTTCGACCCGCTCGCCGTCGCGGCGACGCAGACGAACGCGCGCGCGAACGGCGTGGACG
>DASZDF010000541.1:0-2207 GCA_035942275.1 Solirubrobacteraceae bacterium
AGCGCCGCCTGCTCCGGAGGAAGGCCGGCCGCGAGAGCCCGCTCCGCGCGCCGGCGGACGTCGTCGAGCGCCGACCCCCGCCGTGCGCCCGTGACCTCGACCCGCTCCGCCTCGAGCACCGCATGCACGCCCCGCCGCCGCTCGAAGCCCTCGAACTCCCGGAGCGCGCGCAGCTCGCCGTGGGCGATGACCTCGTCGCCCGTGCCGACCTCGCCGAACGCGACGCGCGAGGGAGCGCGGACGAGCACCCGCTCCCCCATCCCGACACCGCGCGTCAACCGGACCGGCACCACCCGAGTGCCGAACGACCGCGTCCGCGCCGGCTCCACCGCGAAGCCGCGGACGGTGAAGTCCGCGGTCGGGCGAAGAGCGGTCCGGTCGAGAACCCGCACCCGCTCGCGCGCGACGATGCCGCCGAGGAGAACGGCGAGAGCGACGCCGGCCGCGAGCGGAGCCGGCGCGCGCCGCAGTGCCGCGAAGAACGGCAGGGCGGCGAGAGCCACGACCACCGCGGGCCAGCGCGGCCCGGCGACGAGGCCGCAGATCAGCGCTCCGAGGAGGACGTGCCGTGGGTGGTCGAGCGCTGCGCCGGCCGCTCCGCCAACCGCCGCGCGCGTGCGACGAAGCGGTGACGGCTGCGCGCTCACACCGTCACCTGCTCGCGCAGCGAGGCCATCCGCTTCTCGCCGATGCCCGGGACCTGCGCGAGGTCCTCGATGCTCCCGAAGCCGCCGTTCTCCTCGCGGTGGTCGAGGATCGCCTGGGCGAGGCCCGGGCCGATGCCGTCGAGGGTGTCGAGCTGCTCGAGCGTCGCCGTGTTGAGGTTCACCGGCTGAGCGGGGGCGGTCGGCGCTCCCGGTGCGGTGGCCGCGGGCGGCGGCGGTTCGCCCGGGCGCGCGGCTCGCGGCCTCTCGGGCACGAGGATCTGGCGACCGTCCTCGGCCTTCGCCGCGAGGTTGACGGCGCTGAGGTCGGCTCGCCGCGTCGGGCCTCCGGCGCGCTGGATCGCGTCGTCGACCCGCGCGCCCGGACGCAGCCGGTAGACGCCCGGCGACCGCACCGCTCCGGCGACGTGCACCACCACGCGGCCGCCGCCGGCGCGGGCGCCCTTCTCGAGCTGCACCGCGGCCGGCGGTGGCGCGGGCGGAGCCGTCGAGCCACGGAGGTACTTCGCGCCCAGTGCGACCACCGCGACCGCGATCACGGCGTAGACGGCGATCTGTGAGCGCGTCAGTCCTTCGGGCACCCCGCGCGAAGCTACGCGCGGAGGTGTGCCGGATCGCGCGCGCGGTGTGCCGGAAGTGCGGAGCGGCGCGACGCACCGGCGCGCGGCGCCGGAAGGATCCCATCCAGCCGTCGGATACCGACGGTCAACCGGGATCCTTCCGAGTGGAGCGCGGTCAGCTCTCGGGCGGTGGCGGATCGATCGGTGCCGCCGCGAGGAGCGCTGCCCACGTCGCGTCGTCGACAACCGCGCCCGGCGCTAACCCACTTCGAGCCCGGAAGCGCGCGACCGCCCGCTCCGTCAGCGACAGGAAGCGACCCGTCACCGGCACGCTCTCTCCCGCCGCCCGCAGACGGAGCTGGAGCCAGCGGACGGGATCCCCGACGGCTCCGCGGCGCAGCGGCGCGTACGCCGGGCGCGCCGTGAAGAGGCGCAGCGGCGGGACGATCTCGTCCACCATCCCCGCCCAGTGACCGGGCGTCGCGTGCTGCCACACCCACCACCCGAGCCCCAGCGCGCCGCGCACCGACGCCATCGACCGGAACTGCCGCACCTCGGGGCGCGCCGCCGGCTGCCACGCCTGCCCGAGCGGCGCCAGCGGCCGGCCGTAGACCGCGTTCTGCGCCCACGTCCGCGCGAAGACGGCCGAGACCGACGACCCGAGCAGCCGCCAGTACATCTGCGGCATGTTCACCTGCGCCCCGCCGTCCCCAAGGAACACCGAGTACGGGAAGTTGCCGTGCAGGTCCACGTAGGGGAACGAGGTCAGGCCGACCGGGAAGTCCGGGCCGACCGCCGCCCGCAGCGCCCGGATGTACGACCGCGCCGTCCAGTACTTCCCCTGGTACTCGATCTCCGCGGCGACGACGAGGCAGTCGGCGCCGACCCCGACCGCCCGCGCGAGCACGCGAGCCTCGAGCGCCGGCCGGCGCGCCAACGCCCGCTGGTACGCGCAGACGCGAAGCCCCGCGGCGTGCAGCGC